>JADFKA010000145.1 GCA_022565135.1 Pseudomonadota bacterium | reverse complement strand
CGCGGACTGGCTCGATGCCAACCAGGATGCTGAATTTCCAGACGGCGCTGAGGATTCGATCTACACCAGCATGATTCCGCCCTATCGCACAGCCAATCAATTCCTGACGAGCACCAGCGAGCTTGCAGCACTTGAGGGTATGGACAAAGCCGCTATCGATATCCTTTTGCCGCATATCACGGCATTGCCGGGTCGCACGGCAATCAATGTCAACACGGCGACGGGCCCAGTCTTACAGTCTCTGGACGAGAACCTGTCAGTGGCCGACGTCGAGCGTTTGCTGGGTGAGCGCGAAGAAAGTGGCTTTGTCGACGTTGCAGGTACATTTTCATCGTTGGTGACACCGGATGTTCTCAACCAACTGGAGGAAACGACCAACTTTTTTCGATTGAAGGTCATCGTGCGGATTGATACGGTTCGTATTACCTACTACAGCATATTGGAACGCGGGCCACGGGGTAATGTGACCCCTATCCTGCGCAGCCTGGGAACAACCTGAAATGGCAGAGTTTCTGGTTATTCGACTTGGTTCAAATTCCAAGCGAGATGCCAACTGGATTGCGGTTGACGGTCATGGCACGCGGCGTAGCCCGATTGTCACGGGACCTCTCGCCGAGGCTGCCAGAGACACCGGTGATCGTACTGTCATCGTGCTCGTCCCGGCAACGTCAGTGCTGACGATGTCAGTCGATATCCCGATTCGTGGTGGTGCACGGCTGCTGGCTGCGCTGCCCTTCGCACTCGAGGAAAATCTCGCGGAAGACGTCGAAAAAATGCATTTTGCTGCTGGCACCCGGCGCGAAAGTGGCCGGGTGCCGGTCGCTATCGTATCGCATCTGCAGATGAGCGAATGGTTGGAGCAACTAGCGGATGCCGGAATTTCTGCTGCGCAAATCGTTACTGAAACCCATGGATTGGCTAGCATTCCAGGAACGCTGAGTCTGCTCGTTGCTGAAGACCAGATACTATTCAACGATGG
This sequence comes from Pseudomonadota bacterium, assembly GCA_022565135.1. Taxonomy (GTDB): domain Bacteria; phylum Pseudomonadota; class Gammaproteobacteria; order Steroidobacterales; family Woeseiaceae; genus UBA1847. The sequence continues at coordinate 4,418 of JADFKA010000145.1, read as the reverse complement.
CGGCGACAATGAATTCGCCATGCAAGGTGTCAAACCTGGCGATGTTCTGGCCGTTGCCGGGGTTCTGGGCGACTCGGGCGCCAGCGATCCGGACGATGCACCGGCGCCGCGGCATTTACTGGTGTATTGCGAGCCGGAGGACGAGGAACGTTTCACACACGATTGGAATTCGCTCAGGCAAGAACTTGCAAGTGTGGACATAAATCTTCTGCCTGATGGCATTCTGCCGCGCCTGGCTGTGACCGTCGCTGCGGGCCAAGGCATCAATCTGCTGCAGGGCCGTTATGGTGAAAAGACCGGCTTTGCAACCGTTTTTCAACCCTGGCGATACGTGGCAATGCTCCTGCTCACGCTTGGGCTCGTTGGCCTCGGCGGCAAGGCGGTCGATTATTATCGACTTGTCCAGGATGAGGCGGCGCTCAAAGCGCAATTTATTCTGGAATATCGCGAGATCCGTCCGGGCGACACTCGTGAAATAGTGGATCCGATGGGCATGGTGAACTCGATCCGCCGCAGTCTTGGCGGGCCGACGGCATCACAGGTATTCCTGCCGTCGTTGCTGGCGCTTGGCCGGGCGTTGCAACAGCATGCAACTGCCGAAATCGAGGCGATTAGTTATCGCGCCGGAGTCATTGATGTGCGACTGACAGCACCCGACGTCGCAACACTCGATAGCATTCAGAAATTGGTCAGCGACTCGGGGCGATTCACTGCGTCGATTCAGTCCACTGATCAGGTTGGCGACAGGATCAGTAGTCGTATTCAGATCCGGGAGGCAGGCGCATGAAGGACTGGTTCGAATCGCTGCAGTCAAGGGAACGGCAGTTCGTGACTGTCGGTGCCGCTGCCGTGGCCGTCGCGCTGTTTTATGCGCTGGTCTGGATGCCGCTCGATAACGGTCATACTACCTTGTTAGCCAATATCGCTAACTGGGAGCGCTCTCTTGCGGAGTTGCGACCGCTCAAGGGTTTACTCAGTGCATCTGGCAATGCCAGTGCGGCACAGCGCTCTGGAACTCAACAGACACCGGTTGTCATTGTTGATCAGACACTACGCGCCCGAGGTCTTGACAGGTCATTGAAACGCAGTCAGCCAACAACCAGGAACGGCATTCGCGTCGAATTCGAGAGTGTGCCATTCGACGACCTCGTGCTGTGGTTGGGAGACTTGAGCAAGGAATACGCAATGCATGTCTCGTCTGGAAGCCTGTCGACTGCGAGCCGGGCGGGACCGGGGCTAATCAATGCAACGCTGACACTCGAGCGCCTGCCCTGATGCAAGCTCGTTTGCGCCTTGTCCTCCTGGGCGTTCTCACGCTGGTCTTCGGGCTCATCATTTTCTTTCCCGCGCGTGTTGCGTACCACTGGTTTGCTCCGCCCACGCTAAAACTGGGTGGTATTGAAGGCACGGTGTGGAGCGGCAGCGCCCGCGAAGGAATGGCCAATGGCGTCTACCTACGCGATCTCCACTGGCGCAACCGACCATTGCAACTATTGAGCGGTAAATTGGGCTATGCAATCGCAGCAAACCCCGTAACGGGATTCGTCGAAGGCAACGTTGCCATCAGCATCACCGGATCTGTGGTGGTTACCGATTTTGTCGGGTCATTGTCCCTGGAGTCATTGCAACAGGCGATCGGCGTTCCCGGATTGCGTGGCAATCTGAGCGTGAGGATAGAACATCTGCGTCTGGAGAACGGCTTGCCGGTCGTCGCCATCGGCACCATAGAGGTTGCAGATCTCGTTGCTCCATTCGTGCATCGAGCCTCTATTGGCGGATACAAGGCCGACTTTCTTGCTCAGGACACGGGCATCGTGGCCAGTGTCGAGGATACCGATGGTGTCGTCGATCTGGCCGGTAGCCTGGCTTTGTCAAATGATCGTACTTACTCATTTGTGGCGCTTATCGCTGCCAAAGCCGCTACGCCGGCGGACATACGACAACAACTGCATTTCCTGGGCTCTGCCAATGATCGCGGCCAATACGAACTCCGCCTCGAAGGACAGCTATAGGCGCCCGCCTGGATGTCTGAACGGCGGCCCCGACACGGTCTATTGCCGCACAAGGCAGCACCCCGAGCGAGGTAAAGCGAGAGCAAATCCCGGGATCGTGCCCGTGCGATGAAATCGCTTCTTACAACGTGACTTCGACAAACTTCTGCAGTAACGGAAAGTACAGGGCACAGCGTACCGGTGCGCCCGAATAGTTTCGGTAAAGCTCTGCGTATTTGCTCAATTGCGGCCGATAGCGATCAGACTCTGCCTTGAGAAAGCTCTCGAGGTCGCCGCCTTCATGCGAACTGGTTTTGTAATCGACGATCCAATGCGTGCCGTCTTCGTCAATGCGGACGCGGTCAAGCACCACAGACTCCACTCGATCCTGATACACACCACTCAATTTCAGTTCGGTGTGACCCTTACCCTCGAGCAACCACCGGCCTTTATCGTCGTCAAGAACTCCCTTTAGCGCTGATTCCACGCGTTTTATGACGGTTTCGATCGATGCGTCGCCAACCCCCATTTCACGTAGCCAGCGCGCACTAACGGCACGCATCGATGCGAGAGTGTCAAGCGTGAGATGTACTCGTCTGTCAGCCACCATCTGTAACCAGCGATGCACAACGGTGCCGGCCACTCGTGCGTCCATGCCCACCCAGTAAAATTCGACAGAGCGACCCTCTTCAATGGCACCAGGCAGTTCACTCATGCCAGGCACTGCCTCGATCTCGGGCAGTGACCACGGTGATTCGAATCGTCGCAACTCAGGTTGTAACCACGATTTACGATCTTCGCCATTCGATACTGACGCATCTGCCTGAAACGCCTGCTTGAATTCCGCAGAGACTGACGGCCATAGTAGATGCAACAAACTTTGCGCGCGGGGCGGTCGATATTTCTGACCATCAGCCGCTACTTCGACGTGGCCCAGCAAGTGCAGTGACCGTCGCGCCCGCGTGCATGCCACATACAGCAAGCGGCCGAGTTCATGGCGATTCTTGCTTGACTCGATCTTTTGGATGAAGCGATGCACCGGGTCGTTCTCAACCTCGACCCTTGGGCCGACCGGGCTGATGACTTTTTCGTCAGTACCGTGTTCGCCGGGTATGTCAAACCAGTTCAGGACTGCTCTTTCGTATCGGCCCGGCGACCGTCCAAGCCCATACAGCAACACATGATCAAATTGCAGGCCCTTGGCACGATGCATCGTCATCACCTGCAAGCGCGCACTTACATTGCTCGACACATGCTCGAGATCGAGAGCGCCCTCCAAGACCGCGACATCTGGCAAAGAACCGGCGACTTCCAGGCTTTCGATGACATCCAGGAAGCGATATACGTTTTCCACCGCGTGATGTTCGTCAAGTATTGCCGGACCGCCCAGCGTCAACCAGATTTCTTCAACACGATCCCGCAGTGTGTTGATACGAGCCGATGATCTGGCCTGCAGAATCCTGGCGCGAAACTCGGCGACGCCTTGACTGCCGTATTCGCTCATGTTGCTGAGCTGGCCGTCCATGCCTAATAATTCCCAGACAGTCGCATTCGGCTCGCCCGCAACGAGCGCGTGCAGATCGCTCCAGTCGAGTCCCACCCAGGGCGATCGCAGCAAGGCCAGCCACGCCAGGCGATCGCCCGGGTGAACAAGCGCACGCGTAAGCGCCAATATGTCGATAATCTCAGGCAAATCGGTCAGCCGATCAATTTCCACGGCGCGATACGCAATGCCGGCCGCGCGCAGACGGGCGAGCAACACTGGTAAATGCGTGCGGCTGCGAACGAGGACGGCCATGTCACCGTCGGAGTACTCGTCGAGCGTTTGCCGAATGATTCGACAACCCGCGTCCGCCTCGGCGGCTGGGCTGCTGCCGAACAGCGGGTGTACGACACATCGTCCCTGCCCTTTTAGTTGCTCCACGGAAACGGCGGTCGAATATGCGACGGCGCTGCGTCGTGAATCATCATGTGCTGCAAGCACGTCTGGAAAAACGTCGTTGAACCAATCCACCAGATGCTCGCCTGAACGAAAATTTCGGCGCAACGTCAGCGCATGTAAGTTCACGTTGCCGATGCCAGCGTGCTTTGCGAGCAGAAATTGACCCACTTCGGCATTGCGAAAGCGGTAAATTGACTGCATTGGATCGCCAACGCAAAACAAGGTCCGGCCGTCACCTTCTTCCCAGCCCCCGGTCAGTGCCTCGAGCATTCGGTACTGAGCACTCGACGTATCCTGCATTTCGTCAACCAGCAAGTGTCGCAGCTGATAGTCGAGTAACAGGGCAACATCGCCGGGATTATCAGCGGTGCCAAGCGCTGCGCCAGCAGCCATCGCGACTTCAACGTAGTCGGTTATGCTGTTCTCGCTGAACAATCGTTTGAGTTCAGTGGCGGCCAACGGTAATAGCCGGAACAGGGCCAGGA
>JADFKA010000144.1 GCA_022565135.1 Pseudomonadota bacterium | reverse complement strand
ACCGGGCAGCAAAGAAAATCGTGCGACAGAGATCTCGGAGATATCGAGATCGTTGAAGGCGTTGGCCAGAGAGTTGTCGGTGCCAATCATCGCGTTGTCACAGTTGAATCGCAGCGTCGAACAACGCACCGACAAGCGCCCCGTCATGTCTGACCTGCGCGAATCGGGCGCAATCGAGCAGGACGCGGATCTGATCATCTTCATTTATCGGGAGGAGGTCTATAACCAGGACACGCCGCGCAAGGGCATTGCGGATATCGTCATCGCCAAGCAGCGTAATGGTCCAATCGGTGACTTCCCGCTGACATTTGTCGGCCGTTACACCAAATTTGAAAACTGGGTGCCCGATAATTACGCGGACGAGGCATATCCGTGACATTCGGGGCACGGGCGGTTATCCGGCTCGGCGCGCTTAAAAAAAACCTCAGAGTCATTCAAGATGCCGCACCAGGCGCCAAGGTCATGGCCGTGATCAAGGCGAATGCCTATGGACACGGGATGGTGACGGTTGCCAAGAGTCTGCACGATGTCGATGCTTTCGCCGTGGCGCGGTTGTCAGAGGCCCGTCGTTTGCGAGAGTCGGGCATCGACAAGCCGATCGTACTGCTAGCCGGTGTATTGACGTCGACTGAGCTCAGTGAGGCAATGCTGCATGGCTTCGAGATCGTCGTGCACTGTGCTGAACAGATAAAAATGCTCGAAACCGCCGGCACCGGCACCGCCACCGTGTGGCTGAAAATCGATACGGGCATGAACCGACTCGGTTTCTCCCCCGACGATTCCAGCGGCTTGATCGGCAGGTTGCGCGATTGCGACAGGGTTGAGGAGGTGCGTCTGATGTCGCACCTGGCGAGTGCGGACGAGCTCGACAATTCGACGACCGAGGATCAATTCGCTTTATTTCGATCTGTTGTCGAGGGATTTTCCGGGGCGGTGAGCATAGCGAATACTCCCGCAACCCTGGGCTGGCCACAGATCGTAAACGCGCGGGAACTCCTGGGTTTCGAAGGCGAGTACTGGATTCGACCCGGTCTTGCATTGTTTGGCATATCGCCGTTCAGTGGTCAGACAGGTGCCGATCTCGGACTGATGTCCGTGATGCAGTTTGAAGCTCGCCTTATTGCCATCAAGCCGTTGCGAGAGGGTGCTCGTGTTGGTTACAAGGGCCAATATCAAAGCCAGAGCGACAGCGTACTCGGCATCATTGCAGTCGGATACGGCGATGGCTATTCACGGCACTTCAGAACTGGCACACCCGTGCTGATCAATGGCCGGCGTGTGCCGCTGATCGGCAATGTTTCGATGGACCTGATCGCCGTGGACCTGGGTTCCAGCGCAGCCGATAAGGTAGGCGACATCGCCACTTTGTGGGGTGCAGAGCTTGCTGTCGAAGAGATCGCGCCATGGGCAGGTGCGATACCGTATGAACTCGTCTGTGGTGTCATGCACCGCGAGGCGGTTGCGGTCGTGGACTGATTGCTTACGAGACGAAGAATCCCATCTTGACGCCCGCCAGTTGCACGACATCATTGTCGGCCAGCTTGCGCGCCTGCGCTCCGATCGGCTGACCGTTCACGAGCGGATAGTCGTCCTCCTTGCCCGACTCAACATGTACGATGTAATAGCCTCCCGCACGGCGAGTGATGGCAGCGACTTGTACGCCGGGACGACCCAGCGTTGTGAGCGCTTTGGTCAGTTCGAGTTCCCGGCCGGCGAAAGCACCACTTAGTACCTGTAGCTTCGCAAACGGCAGCGCATTCGGCGCGGTACTCGGGTCGACTCCAACGGCGGTTTCGGTATGCATAGCGGGTTCGGGCGTGCTTGCTGCGGCCGGTGCCGGTACTGGTTTTGCTCCATCGTCCAACGCCGCGGCTTCCTCAGGGTCGAGCCGCACAGCGGCGGCGGCAGCAGCAGCGTTGGCAGCGGCATCGCCGGCAGCGGCAGCGGCAGCGGCATCGCCGGCAGCGGCATCGCCGGCAGCGGCATCAGCGGTAGCAGCAACGTCGGCCGCCTTTTCGGCCAGAGCGAGCTGGGCAGCGTTTTGCTGGCCCGACGGTATGACCATTGTTTTTTCGAATTCGTCCTGGTCAGCGTCCGTGATCTGCTGATCGGCGAAACGCAACTGGTGGTGACCGATCGTGATGACGTCACCATTTTGCAGCGCGTGCTTTTTGATCAACTTGCCGTTGACGTAAGTGCCGTTGGTGCTATTGAGATCTTCGAGAAAAGAATCATTGAGAATGTTGATGATCAGGGAATGGTGACCACTGACGGCGGGATTGTCGACTCGCACATCATTGTCCGGAAGGCGCCCGATCGTGTATCGCTCCTTCGTCATGTTGTATTCAGCGAGAACCTGATTGTCCAAGCTTAGAATTAACCGTGCCATGTCACCTAACTCAAAAGAGACCCAGTCTAATCAGGGAGTCATACGTCAAGAGAAGTGGGTCGACTGCGCCACAGTCGCATCGCTCCAACATCCAGCAATTTCCTGACACCCCTGCACCATTATGATCGGAACAAGTTGGCAAGCCTGACCAGCAGGCTTTTCTTTGCCGCGCCGCGAATGGCTCGATGACCTGAGCCAGCATCACCGAAACGTTATCGCGCCCGCCGTGGTCATTTGCCAGTTCAATCAACTGCTTACCAACCACATCCAGACTAGCATTAAAAGTGCTGATAGTTAAGTGAATATCCTCATCTTCAACCATGTCCGGCAGGCCATCGGAACACAGCAGGTAAACGTCGTCAGGAAGCACTGCGTACTCGTGGACCTCCACGTCGACCGAGGACTCAACTCCAAGTGCCCGGGTTACATAGTTGCGATTGGTCGAACGTTGCGCCTCCTCGGGAGAATAGAAACCACGGTCGACGAGCTCCTGCAACAGCGAATGGTCAAGAGTCATTTGCTCGAACTCACCATTGCGCAGGCGGTATGCCCTCGAGTCGCCAACGTGGGCAATCGAAACCTTGTTGTCGTAGAACATGCAGGCAACGATCGTGGTGCCCATACCCTCACAGTCGGTCTGGCTCTGTGCGGCCTGGAAAATGATTTTATTGGCTCGGTAGACCGCGTCGCGCAGTACGATGGACTGGCGCATCAGGCCACTGTGCGGGTCGATATCGTCGCGGCTCTCCCGGTCAGCCCCTTCGGCTGCCAGTTCGGACACGATGCGCACGGCGATGCCACTGGCAACCTCTCCAGCGTTATAGCCGCCCATGCCATCCGCCAGAACCATCAGACCAATGTCGGGATCGGAGCCTATCGCGTCTTCATTGTGCTCACGAACACGACCTACATCCGTTACCTCAGTGAAGTCTATTTTTCCACGCAATTTCATCGAATCAGTACCAGTCTTAACTATTCGTTCTATGAGTATCTGGCGCAATTGCGCAATGCGATTGCCATTTCGGCGCCACAGGAAAAGCGGTCTTTAGGTCGTTTGGCCATTGCTTTAGCCAATACGGCATCCACGCTCGGCGGTATACCGGCGCGTCGCTTTGCAATAGGGGCAGCGATCTCTGTCGTAATTTTTGTCATGAGTACTGCGATGTTTGTCGCCTGAAACGGTACTTCTCCTGCCAGCAGCTCGTACAGGGTAACACCTAGAGAAAACAAGTCCGAATGGCCAGTGATTTCCTCTGCGCCGAGTTGCTCGGGCGACATGTACATCGGCGTGCCCAGCACAATTCCGGTTTTGGTATGGTTGTTATCAGTCAGTCGCGCCACGCCAAAATCGGTAATCTTGAGTGAACCCTCCTTAGGGTTGTACATGAGATTGGCGGGCTTGATGTCACGGTGGATCACTCCCTGATTATGGGCGTAGTCAAGTGCTTCAGCCGTTGCTGCACAAAGCTCAAGGGCACGTTTGGGTGCGAGCAGTCGCTTGGGATCCGTGAATTTTTTCAACGGAATGCCGGGCACATACTCCATTGCGATGTAGGCAAGACCCTTGTCCTCGCCGGCATCGAATACGGTAATGATATTTGGGTGCGTGAGGCGTCCGGCCGATTCTGCTTCACGGTAGAATCTCAATCTGGCTTCCTTGAGTTCCTCATCTTCGAATTCCTTCTCGATCGCAATGACTTTCAAGGCAACAGGCCGGTTGATACGCGGGTCCTGAGCTAGATAGACGGCGCCCATCGCACCCTTACCGATACGCTTCTCAATGACGTACCTTCCTAGCCGCTGCGGCGTGCCGCCGGACTTTTGCTTACCCAGGGGATTGGTGGAAGGTACGCCCTGTGTACGCTTCATCCAATCGAGTACCGCTTCCGCGCGCTCTGGTTTTGCCTGGCCTTCAAAGGCAAGTGACAACTTGTACATGATTGTAGCGACAGTCTCGGTCGGTGAGCATCGGCGAAATTCTGCAAACGCAGGTTCAAGACGACCTGCCGTGAGAAAATCTGTGCCACGTTTGAACGCGTTCTTGATTTCCTCGGTCTCGTCGCCGACGAGCCAGATACTGAGTATTGTGACACCGATGAAAATCAATATGGGTCGGCCGAGATCCATGCGTACGTGCAGTACATACAACAGCAGGGTCTCGATCAGCAGCAGCATGATTATGGCGCATGCAGCCAACACGGCGATATCTTTTCGGGATCGATCCGGCATGAACAACACGGCGAAGATGGCAAGCAACATGGGTGCAAGCCACTCCATTGCCGATACCCAGGATGGCGCAATGATGCTGCGGTTCCGTTCTAAGTCGGCGAGCAAGGTCGAAACGATTTCGGATGCGGTGACAAACTGCCCCGACGGCAGCAACGCTGCCGCGCCTACTAGCGCAGGATCCGAGTCGACAAAAACTGTCGCGCCCGCAAGTGAGTTGCGATCGAAGTCGTCGCGCAGCAACTCGGTAACTTCAATGCGCCGCAGGGATGAGTAATTCGACGTGAAGATCGCATCTTCGGCGCTCGATATGCGGTGACTTATAGCCGCGTCGGCATTGTCGAAGGCGATCGCCAGCGGCAACGACGGCGACATGACGCCGTCATTGAGCTGCCAGAGTGACGCGCGGCGAAGCACGCCGTCACTATCAGGGCTGATATCGACAAACCCGTCGCGAGTCGCGAGTTCACCGAAACGATGTTCAGTCGGCGCATAAACAGGAACACCCGAATTCAAGGCGGCCGCCCAGCCGGGTAGGTTATCGTTGTCGACGATATCGGGCGGTTGCGTCAGGATGATGCGTTTAACGCTGCTCTGTTTGAGTATCGCTACAATCTGTCCATAGCGCGACAGCATATTACCCGCATCCGTCCGCGCAGGGTCGAGGCTAATAATCAGGGTATTGTCGAGAGGCTTGTTGGGCAGGTGAGAGGCCAGCACGTCATACAGCACACGATCGGACGCCACGAACCACTGCGCCAGTGGACCGTAAACGAGAACCAGCAAAACGCTAACAAAACTCAGA
>JADFKA010000143.1:436-5473 GCA_022565135.1 Pseudomonadota bacterium | reverse complement strand
GACCCCTGCCTTCGGAGATCGGAAGGTCAACTGTAACTAATTGTTTTAATTAATGTTATTTGGCACGACGTCCGTTGCAATTGCAGTACTAATCATAACGATGCATAACTAGGTCACACGATTCTCACACAGTGCCTAATTGACAACTTGAGTGACACATTGAGTGGCCTACCATCAATTCAGGTTACCTCAAGCTAGAATCGACTAGTAGCCCTAACCGGTGCCAAACCGCCGACACATGATCCGCCGCCCGTTCGCGCTCGAAAAAATGCGCTATGACGGTAAATCCGGCACGGTCATCTATCGCTCCAAGCTGCACGCGGCGCAAGAAGGCGCGACGCGAGGATTCACGAACTGGACTCGACGTACAGATATTTAACAATGCGATAGAATTTTCTATTCTTGATTGAAGATGCGAACGTTTTCGGTCAGGTAGCTGTCCGCAATCGCGGTGAACGACAGCCCAAGCACGCCAGTCAGTGCAAGCAGTATTTTCATTCTTGGAACCCCGTGTGCTCACCTGTTATCGTTGATCGGTAGTTTACGGAATCACTTGAAAGCTTTCAGCGGAGACTGTGACTAACAAAAATAAATCGGACCTCTTCGAAGATTATGCAATCGAACCCGTTCCGTCCCATATCAGGGTAAACGGTTATCGCATCGCGTTGATCAACTGTGGCCTCGCGCTTTCTCTGTCCGGCTTGATACTCGGCGTCGAACTGGGTGCGAGCTTGGGGCTCACTGCAAGCACTGTCGCGTTCGTTATCGGCGGCGTCGTACTCGCGTTGATCGCCGCGATAACCGGATATATCGGTGTCAAAGTACGACTGAGTTCGTACATGATTATTCGCTATGCGTTTGGCGCCCGCGGCTCCGATCTCGTGAATCTTTGCATGGCCATTTCCATGTTCGGCTGGTTCGGCGTCAACGCATCGCTGTTCGGACAAGGCGCAGCCGAGCTATGGACAACACTCACCGACGTCCCCTTGCCCGAATGGGCATTCGTAGTAGCCGGCGGTGTGCTGATGACGACAGGGGCGGCGCTCGGCTTCCGATCCCTGAAGTTTCTATCACTCCTGCTGGTGCCGGTGCAGTTGCTGGTGCTCCTGTGGCTCGCGAAGATTACGATTGCGGGTACCAGCTTTGTCGAATTGCTTCGCATTGAACCGAGCGGCGGCATCACACTGGGCGACGCCGTGTCGGCCGTCATCGGAAGCTGGATAGTTGGCGCCGTCGCGCAACCGGACCTGACGCGATACGGGAAAACATTTGCCGACTCTGCGGTTGCTGCAGCGATTCCATTCCTGATTGCAGGATCATTCATCTACGTGATTGCCGCGATGGCCGGGCTCTGGTCCGGCGAAAGCAACCTGTTACAGGTCATGACTGCACTGGGAATGGGGGCAGCCGCATTCCTCTTTGTGCTTTTCTCGAGCTGGATTACCAACGCCATGAACCTGTACGGCTGCTCGCTAAGCATCAACGCCGTGTTTCAGAAATTACGGGAATGGCAAATAGCGGTCGCTTCCGGTGTGTTCGGCACCGCCCTGGCGCTACTGGGCATACTGGATCACTTTGTCGATTTCGTATTTTCCCTTGGCATTCTGTTTACGCCCGTCGCCAGCATCTACGTCGTTGACTACTTCTTTTTTCGCCGGGATCTCTACCTGAGTGGCAACACCGATATCGAGCGTGCCGTATCTGTTCCCGCCTTCGTGGCCTGGATAGTCGGCATCGGCGTCGCCGTCGCAGCTGGTGAGGGATGGTTCAGGTTGACCGGAACGGCTGCCATTGACTCGTTACTGACGACATCGCTGGTCTTTTGGGGAATTGAGTTTTCCCTGCAAAAGGCAGCAAAGAAATGAGATTGGGAATTGATGTCGGTGGCACCCATACCGATGCTGTCGTAATGACGGGCAGCGAGATTCTCGGTCGTCACAAAGCACTGACGACTCCGGATATTCTTGGCGGCATCGTCGAGGCGCTGGTCGAGGTGTTGCAACAGTCGAACTGCAAGACGAATGCTATCGAGTCCGTCATGATTGGTACGACACAATTCACCAACTCCGTCGTGACGCGACAGGGACTGCATCGAACGTTTGCGGCGAGAATCAGCCTGCCTGGCGGATCGGCAATACCACCCCTGTCCGGCTGGCCGCGCGGTCTCGCGGAGGCGGTGGACGGCGGCCATCAATTTCTGCACGGCGGACTCGAATACGATGGCCGCGAATTCTGTGCAATGGACGACCAGGAGGTAGCAGCGCTGGTTGCAAAGCTGCGGAACGAAAAGACAAAGCTGGTCGCCATTACCAGCCCGTTCTCTCCATTGACTCCCGACCATGAACTGCGGCTTGCTGATGCGCTCCGCGACGCCATTCCGGATGCGCACATAACCTGCTCCCATGAAATTGGCGGCCTTGGCTTACTGGACCGGGAAAACGCCGCCATATTGAACGCATCGTTGGGTCCGCTGGCCAACCACGTTGTCACCGCACTGGACGCCGCGGTGCGCAAGGCCGGTATTTTCGCACCAGTATTCATCAGCCAGAACGACGGCACGTTGATGAATTCGAAGACGGCGCGACACTATCCCGTTATGACTTTTTCATCGGGACCGACCAACTCGATGCGAGGCGCGCTGTGCCTGTCCGGTGTAAAGGATGCGATCGTCGTCGACGTCGGCGGAACGACTGCCGACATTGGAATGTTGAACGACGGTTTTCCGCGGCCCTCGGGTGCCGAGGTGAAGATCGGGGGCGTCAGAACCAATTTTCGAATGCCCGATGTGCTACCGATCGGCCTCGGTGGCGGCAGCATAATTCGCGACGGCGGTGCACGTATTGGACCGAATTCTGTTGGTCATGACCTGGTGACGCAGGGACTCGCTTTTGGTGGCGATACAATGACCGCGTCAGATGTCGGCATCGCGGCAGGACTCGCTGACTTCGGCGACCCTTCTCTGGTCAGGATAGACGAAAGCATCGTGAAGACGGCGCTATCGACCGTTCGCTCGATGCTTGCTGATGCCATCGATCAGGTCAAGACGAGTGCAGATCCGCTGCCACTTATTGCCGTCGGCGGCGGCGCCTTCCTGGTTCCCGACGATATTCCCGGAATCACCGAGGTCATAAAGCCGCCGAACAGCGCCGTAGCAAATGCGGTCGGAGCTGCCCTCGCCCAAGTGGGTGGCGAAGCGGAACTCCTTTACTCGCGTACCGGCGGAGGTCGCAGCGAGGCACTCGTCCGGGTCAAGCAGCAGGCTCGCAAGAAGGCGATATCCATGGGTGCTGATGAGGAGACCGTGCAAATTATTAGCATAGAGGAAACTACGATCGCCTACATGGCTGACAATAGCGTCAGACTGAAGGCCAAGGCGGTCGGCGATTTGCGAATGAGTCGATGAATATCGATCTCGACAATCTGGACGACCTCGCACTTGGCACAGCATTCCTGAGCACCGGCGGTGGTGGCGATCCGTATCTTTATCAACTGGCACTGCATGCAGCAATTGCAGAAAAAGGCCCGGTTACGTTGATAAAGCCCGAGGACCTCGATGACGAAGCCACGATAATGTCCTTGGGCGGCGTCGGCGCGCCGCTGATCGGGTCCGAGAAATTGCCGAACGGACTTGAAGGCGCCTACGCAATCCGCAAACTTGAAGAATTTGCAAACGTCAAAGCTGATGCGTTGATCGCTGCCGAAATCGGCGGTGGTAACGGCCTGGTGCCGCTGCTCGCCGCCCTGCACACGGGTTTACCCGTCGTCGACGCAGATGGCATGGGGCGTGCGTATCCGGAAACGCAAATGGAAACGTTCAGCATCTACGGTATTTCGGCAACTCCAATGTCTGCAGTCGACGAATTTGGCAATAGCGCCATCATCACTGCCGGCGATTCGATAACCGCGGAACGCATCGTTCGCCAGATCGGCTTGGCGATGGGTGGTCAATGCATGGCGGCCGATCACATCATGTCCGGTATCGATGTAAAAAAATACGGCATCAGAAACACAGTCAGTTTATCGACAGAACTGGGCAAGGTTGTTCGCCGGTCGAGAGACATCGCGGAGTTACTGGCTGCATCCTGTCCTTTGTTGGTCGGCGCCGGCTACGGTGCTCCTGTGAATCTTTTTGAAGGCAAGGTGGTTGACGTTCATCGTGAAATGGTTGGCGGCTATGATGTCGGTGAATTTGTAATATCCAGTTTCGACGGTCAGGATCAGATGACCATCAACGTACAGAATGAGTACCTGATTGCCATCGTGGACGGTCAGTGCGTTGCGACGGTGCCGGACCTGATTTGCGTAATCGATTGCGATACCCTGCTGCCGATTACGTCCGAACGATTGCGCTATGGACTGCGAATTGGCGTGATCGGCGTCCCGGCGCCAGCGCTTTACAAATCGCCCGAGGCATTGGCTGTCACCAACCCGAGAGCGTTTGGGTTCGACATCGATTATACGGAGATGGTTGTCCGCTAGCTTTTACTTCTGTCCGAACTGCCATCAAAAGCGCATGCTCGCGTATGGCGAGTGGCTGGAAGATAAGCTGTTCAAAAATTGACCCGGTACCTTTTCGCACATTGACCCTGAGTAACATGGTGGCCTGTCCGTCTTCAAACAAGTGGAACTGGTTTTCACTCAGGCTAAAAGAGTGTCTTGCTCATCATTTTCATATTACGCGGCGTGTCGTTGATAGTGCAAACGACGTTTTGCGATAGTCCTTTTCTTGATCCTTTCTCTTTTCGTGAGTATTGATTGCCCGCGCCCGAAGTAAACATCGGCCGGCGTCAGGTTCTTCAAGCTCTCATGGTAGCGCTGGTGATTGTAGTGGTCGACGAACAGCTCGATCTGTTTTTCAAGATCACCGGGTAAAAAGTAGTTCTCCAACAATATCCGGTTCTTCAAGGTCTGGTGCCAGCGTTCGATCTTGCCTTGTGTCTGCGGATGGTACGGTGCACCGCGAACGTGGCTCATCTGGTTATCAGTGATCCAGTCGGCGAGTTCGTGTGAGATGTAACTCGACCCGTTATCGGACAA
>JADFKA010000143.1:0-426 GCA_022565135.1 Pseudomonadota bacterium | reverse complement strand
TCGGCTTGTGAACGACATCGGCCTGGTCGCAACCCGATGCCTGCAAAGCCAGCTCCAGGGTCTCGGTGACATCACGGCTGGTCATGCTGGTGCACAGCTTCCAGGCGATCACATAGCGAGAGAAGTCATCCAGTATCGTCGACAGATACATCCAGCCCCAACCAATGATCTTCAGGTAGGTAAAATCGGTCTGCCACATCTGATTGATGGCCGTGGTCTTGTCTTTGAACTCGCTGGCAGCCTTCATGATGATGAAGGTCGGACTGGTGATCAGGTCGTGCGCTTTGAGAAGCCGGTAAACCGAGCTTTCCGAGACAAAATAACGCTCGGTGTCGGTAAAGGTCACTGCCAGCTCTCGCGGACTCAGCTCCGGTTGGTCCAGCGCCAACGTGATCAACCGCTCACGGACAGTATCGGGAATACGGT
>JADFKA010000142.1 GCA_022565135.1 Pseudomonadota bacterium | reverse complement strand
GGCAGACGTCACGCGCTGCAGCAGGCCAATCATTTATCGGTGATTTCCTGGTAATCACGACCAGCGGGGTCTTTATTAATGCATCAAAGAGATACGAAAGCCATAGTGGGACGGAGATGCAGGCATGCTGGGGGGACCGGCCGGCGGGTGGGGTTCTCTGCAGCGGTCACGGTTAGCCCCACCCTGGGATCATGCCACGGATGGCCGATCCAGGTTCCAGTCCCCTGGCCGGACCAGGGAAGGAATGGGGTCCCGATCGTCAGATCGGGGCCTTTTCAATGAATAAAAGCCACAAATATATCTTATTGACGATTTTTATACTGCAAATACCCATAAGGTAATTTTAGAGATAATTGTGGATAATTATTCCCGTTATGATCGATTATGGGGCAGCCGGTGGGGCTGCGGTCGTGCAGTGGCGTTGCAGAGCACGCGAATTGGCATCGCTGGCGCCAGCCAATAGAATCGGGATCCCGAGCATTGCCAACAGGAACAGGGATGAAAAGACGATATTTTGTAGGCGGCCTCGCTGCCGCAGCGGGCGTTGCTGCGTGTAGTCAGGAAACACCACGGTGCGAATCCGCGAACGGGACGTTCGCGGAGACCTTTAAATGGTCGTGCGTAACGTCATGGCCACCGAGGTTTCCGGGTCTCGGTATCGCTGTCAATAACCTGACTGATCGAATTGCGGCGGCATCGGCGGGCAGGCTGAAGATAAAAGTATACGGTGGTGGCGAATTGGTGCCTGCATTTGAGGTGTTTGACGCTGTGAGCAGGGGCACTGTCGAGATGGGACACGATGCGTCGTACTACCACAAGGGCAAGGTAGACGCTGCGCAATACTTTACCTCTATTCCATTCGGACTCAATCATCTCGAGTTAAATGGCTGGCTGTATTATGGCGGTGGCCTCGAGTTGTGGCGCGAATTGTATGCACCATTCAATCTCGTACCATTCCCCTGCGGTAATACCGGCGTGCAAATGGGCGGCTGGTTTAACAAGGAAATCAATTCAGCCAGCGATCTCAAGGGGCTCAAGATGCGCATTCCCGGTATCGGTGGCGAGGTTTTCCGTCGCGCCGGAGGTACGCCCGTGACGATGCCAGGCTCGGAAATATTTACGTCATTGCAAACCGGCGCGATAGACGCAACCGAATGGGTCGGCCCGTACAACGACGTCTCGTTCGGCTTACACAAGGCGGCCAGGTACTATTACTACCCCGGCTGGCAAGAACCAGGCGCGGGCCTTGAGTGCATCATCAACAAGGATGCGTGGGCGTCACTGCCGCCAGACCTGCAGGCGATCGTCGCAACGTCGTGTCAGGCGATTACGACGGACATGATGGCTGAGTACACGCACGGTAATGCGCTCGCCTTGCAACAACTCATCGATGATCCCAACGTCGAACTGCGGCGGTTTCCCGAAGCGGTGCTGGATCTGTTGAAGTCACTCACGCAAGAGATTGTTGATGAGATGTCCGCGAAAGATCCCGCCGCCGCAAAAATCCAGAAGTCCTATTACGCTTTCCTGGAGAAGTCGACGCCAAACCAGCGCATCTCCGAGCAAGCATTCCTCGAGACGCGACGCGAATAACCTACGGCTGAGTGCGGGGACGTCCTGTTCACTTAATACCCCATGCGCTCATCATACAACGCCGCTCTCAGCGACGGTCGCATGCAAGCCCGATATCGCCGTACTCAGCCATGAGTCGTTAAGTGCAGGGACGTCTTGGCGAGCGCATGGGGCATTAAGTAAGCCGAGACGTCCCTGTGCTTGACGACAGTAAGCTGGCGGCCGTCAACTGCCATAGATTCGGTTCGGCAGCCAGGTGACGATGTCGGGAAAGATGGCGAGCAGGATCAGCGCGAAAATTTGAATGGCGACGAACGGCATGACGCCACGATAAATTTGCACCGTCGATATGCCTGGCGGGGCAACCCCGCGAAGATAGAACAATGCAAATCCGAATGGCGGCGTCAGGAATGAGGTCTGCAGGTTGATCGCAATCATGATGCCGAGCCAGACCGGGTCGAGGCCCATCGCGAGCAGCACGGGTCCGACAATCGGTACTACGACGAACGTTATCTCGATAAAGTCGAGAACAAAGCCCAGCAAAAACATCACGAGCATCACGAGCAAAACGGCACCAATGACGCCACCGGGCAGGGCATCGAGAATGGCACGCACACCGTCGTCGCCACCATAGCCACGAAAGACGAGAGAAAACATGGACGCGCCGATCAGGATCATGAATACCATGCTGCTGATGCGCAACGTTCTCTGCATGATTTCACGGAGCCGCGGCAGGCTAAGTTGCCGGCGCGCTATCGCCAGCAGCAATGCGCCCATGGCACCGACGGCCGCCGCTTCTGTCGGGGTTGCGAGCCCAAACAGTATCGAGCCCAGCACCGCGAAAATGAGCATCAATGGCTGCAACAGTGCTTTCATGATGCGACCGGCGGTGATCTGCTCGTCTGGACCGCGGATATGCGCAGGCATGATGTCTGGACGGAGCCGAGCGACAATGATGATATACAGGATGTACAGCAGCACGAGCATGAGGCCCGGAATCAACGCGCCCGCGAACAAATCTCCAACCGATACCGTCTTCGGCGAGAAAATACCCATCTTGAGTTGGGCTTCCTGATAGGCCGACGTCATGACGTCGCCGAGCATGACAAGGATGATTGACGGCGGAATGATTTGCCCCAGCGTGCCAGATGCGCAGATCGTGCCAGCCGCTATTTCCGGGGAGTAGCCACGCCGTAACATTGTGGGCAGCGACAGCAAGCCCATCGTAACGACAGTTGCGCCTACGATTCCGGTGCTTGCGGCGAGCAGCATGCCGACGAGAGTGACCGAAATGCCCAGCCCGCCGCGCAGGGAGCCGAATAGCGCACTCATGGAATCGAGTAAATCCTCGGCGATGCGTGCGCGCTCGAGTGTCACGCCCATGAAAACGAATAGCGGCACGGCAACGAGCGTTGTATTGCTCATGATGCCGAATACCCGATTGGGCAACCCGGTCAGCAGCGCGTCGTTAAAGTTACCAGTCAGCGCTCCGATACCGGCAAAGATCAGTGCTGTTCCACCAAGGGTAAACGCAACGGGAAAACCAGCGAGTAACACCGCAATTACCGAGATGAAGAGCAGCAGCGGAACCCATTCCATTGCTAGCTCCGCCGAATCGCCGCGAGCGAGCGCAGCAGCAGCGAGATTCCCTGCAGTGCGACAGCGACGGGCATGATGACCACGATTGTCTTGAGCATGGGAATCAGCGGATAGGGCAGACCGCCGGGTTCGCGAGAAGATTCATGCAGTGACCATGACACGACCGCGAAGTCATAAGACTTGTACGCAAGGAGTCCACACAACGGCAGCAGGAATACGACAACGCCGATCAGATCGATCCAGCCGCGGTGCTGTGCGCTCATCTTGTGATAAAAAATATCGACACGAACATGTTCTTCGAGCAGCAGTGTGTAGGCAGCGCCGAGCATAAAGACGGCCCCGTGCATCCAGATCACTGACTCTTGAATCCAGATCAGGCCGGCATTGAACACGTAGCGCATGATGACAACGACAAAGGTGACAATGACCATCGCGAGTGTCAGCCATGACAATATTTCGCCGGTAGCACGGCTGAAGCGGTCTAACAGGTTTTGTGATGAGCCAGGGCTCGATGAGTCACTCAAACGGCAATTCCTAATGGCGCCAAAACGTCGGTGTAATCAACACGAGCAGTGTAAATATCTCGAGACGACCGAGAAGCATACCGACCACGGCGATCCACTTGGCAGCGTCCGACACGGTCATGAAACCTGACGATACGTCGCCGAGCCCGGGTCCGAGATTATTGAGCGTGGCTGCAACGGCCGAAAAAGCGGTCACCTGATCAAGACCCGTTGCCATCATTGCCAACATCATGATGCTGAACACAACAACGTATATTGAGAAAAACCCCCATACGGCGTCGACCACGCGAGGTGGAACCGTTTTGTTGCCGAGTTTGATCGGAATTTCGGCACTGGGGTGAATGAGTCGGGCAATTTCACGGACACCCTGCTTGTAAATCAGGAAACATCGAATGACCTTGATGCCTCCGGCCGTCGATCCGGCGGAGCCGCCAATGAAGCTTGCAAAAATTAACAAAGTCGGCAATGCGCCCGGCCACGCAACGAAGCTGTCTGTTATATAGCCGGTCGTTGTTGCGATAGAGACGGCCTGGAACATACCGTGGATTATTGCCTGCCCCGGAGTATCGTAGCTCTGGGTTTGCAGCAGGGTTGTAACCACAATCACGACGGTGGCAAAAAGTATAAATGTATAGGCACGAAACTCCGGGTCGTGTGTGTAGTGTTTTATTGAGATGTATCGCCAGGCAAAGAAATGCAAGGAGAAGTTAATGCCAGCTGCAAACATAAACACGATTGCGACTAAATTGATCGCATTGCTGTTGAAGTATCCAATACTCAGATCATGCGTCGAGAAGCCGCCGATAGCGACTGTCGAAAACGCGTGACACAAGGCATCGAACCACCCCATTCCCGCGGCTATGTAGGAGACTGTGCACGCTATCGTGAATGCGAGGTAGACATACCAGAGTGCCTTGGCGGTTTCGGTGATACGCGGTGTGAGCTTGGTGTCTTTGACAGGTCCCGGCGTCTCCGCGCGGTAGAGTTGCATGCCGCCAACGCCAAGCATCGGTAGCACGGCAACAGCAAGAACAATAATACCCATGCCGCCGAGCCATTGCAGTTGCTGCCTATAATAGAGAATGGACTTCGGTAGTTCGTCGAGACCGGTTAATACAGTCGCGCCCGTCGTCGTAAGTCCAGACATCGATTCGAAAATGGCATCGGTGACCGACATCGACAAGTCGGGCGCGAACAAGAACGGGGCGGCACCAAAGATTCCAAGCACAGTCCAGAACGAAGCGACCACGAGAAAACCGTCGCGCAGGCGGAGATCCTTGCGTGAACGATTTACGGGCAGCCAGAATAGCAGTCCGGCTACCAGCGTCAGACCAAAACCCTTGACAAACGGCAGCCACGATTGCTCGTCAAATACGAGGCTGATAATGACAGGCGGCAGCATCGTCAGGCTGAACATCATGAGCAGCAGGCCAAGAATTCTTTGTACCGCAGTCAAGTTCATTCGTGTGAGCCGGTGTCAGACGAAAGATACGCCGACCTGGAACAATTTCTCCAGGCTTTCAATCTTGCGTCGATCTGTCAGGAACAAGATTACGTGATCATCGCGCTCGACGACGGTGTCGTGGTGCGCGATGATGACCTGGTTACTGCGCACTAGCGCGACGATAGATGCGCCCTTTGGTAAATCGATGTCCTCAATGGCGCGGCCAACGACCCTGGACTCCTCTGGACTGCCGTGAGCAATGGCCTCAATCGCCTCGGCCGCGCCGCGCCGCAGCGAATGCACCTTCACAACGTCGCCACGACGCACATGTGCAAGC
>JADFKA010000141.1 GCA_022565135.1 Pseudomonadota bacterium | reverse complement strand
TGGTGCCGAAGGTCATACGCGACGACTACCGCTACACGGCAGGTCTTAAGAGATCCGGCGATGACTGAGATCCAGACCTACACTATGAACTTCGGGCCACAGCATCCGGCCGCGCATGGTGTGCTCAGGTTGATACTTGAGCTCGACGGAGAGGTCATCCGCAGGGCGGACCCACACATCGGCTTGCTGCATCGCGCGACCGAGAAGCTCGCGGAATCCAAGCCGTACAGTCAAAGCATCGGTTACATGGATCGGCTCGACTACGTCTCGATGATGTGTAACGAGCACGGCTACGTACTGGCCATTGAAAAATTGCTGGGCATCACGGTGCCGATTCGAGCCCAATACATACGCGTAATGTTTGATGAAATCACTCGAATTTTGAATCATCTGATGTGGCTCGGTGCGCACGGGCTCGACATCGGTGCGATGACGATATTCCTGTATTGCTTCCGTGAACGCGAAGACCTCATGGATTGCTACGAGGCGGTGTCCGGTACGCGTATGCACGCGACCTACTATCGGCCCGGTGGCGTGTATCGAGATCTTCCTGATTCAATGCCAAAGTATCAGCAGTCGAAGTTTCGCAGCAAAAAAGAAATCGACCGCATGAACGCGAATCGCGATGGCTCTCTGCTGGATTTCATCGAATCGTTCACCGACAAATTTCCCGCCTGTGTGGATGAATACGAAACGCTTCTTACCGACAACCGAATTTGGAAACAACGTACGGTCAACATCGGTGTTGTCACACCTGACAGGGCGATGCAATTGGGTTTCTCGGGACCGATGCTGCGCGGCTCCGGCGTCGAATGGGATTTGCGCAAGAAACAACCCTACGAAGTCTACGATCAAATGGACTTCGACATACCAGTAGGCACGAATGGCGACTGCTATGACCGCTACCTTGTTCGCGTCGAGGAGATGCGACAGTCCAATCGAATAGTCCGGCAATGCATCGACTGGCTACGCAATCACCCCGGCCCCGTGATGCTGGATGATTACAAGGTCGTCGCACCAAAGCGCATTGAGATGAAAGATGATATGGAGTCGCTCATTCATCATTTCAAACTTTTTACCGAAGGCTACTGCGTGCCCGAGGGCGAATCCTATGCGGCGATCGAGCATCCCAAGGGCGAGTTCGGCGTCTATATCATTTCAGACGGCGCCAACAAGCCCTTTCGCGTCAAGATCCGGGCAGCCGGATTTGCGCATCTCGCAGCGATGTCGGAAATGGTCGAAGGGCACATGCTGGCCGATGTTGTCGCCGTCATCGGTACGCAAGACATCGTTTTTGGTGAGGTAGATAGATGAGCGCGTCCTTGCCGCTGTCCGATCATGTCAAGGCAGAGATCGAACTCCTGAAAGCACGTTTCCCGGAGGGGAAACAGCGTTCGGCCGTTATCGGTGCCTTGATTGCTGTGCAGCATGAAAACGAGGGATTCCTAACGGCAGAATTGATGAACGCCGTCGCAGAATACCTCGACCTGCCGCCGATCCAGGTGTACGAAGTCGGAACATTTTATTCGATGTATCAGACGCGCCCGGTTGGCCGTCACAACGTGGCAATTTGTACCAATATCTCGTGCATGCTACGAGGTGCAGACAATATCGTCGCGCATGTCGAGAAGAAGCTTGGAATTACGTTGGGCGAAAGCACTCCCGACGGCCGCATATACCTCAAGCGTGAGGAGGAGTGCCTGGCTGCGTGCTGTGGTGCGCCGATGATGATGGTCGATCACAAGTATCACGAAAACCTGACCAACGCCCAGGTGGATCACATTCTGGACGCTCTCGACTGATGGCCTGGGAACAAAATCTGGTTTGTTTCAATACGCTGGATTCGACGGACTCGTGGACGCTTGCGACCTACGAAAAACACGATGGCTACCAGGCCTGGCGCAGAGTGCTAAAAGGTGAGCTGACGCCGGATCAGATTATCGCCGAGGTCAAGGCCTCGGGGCTTCGTGGACGTGGCGGTGCCGGTTTTCCGACCGGACTTAAATGGAGCTTTATGCCCCGTACCGCGCCTGGACAGAAATACCTGGTGTGTAATTCCGACGAGAGCGAACCGGGTACCTGCCACGACAGGGAAGTGCTGCGCTACAACCCGCATGCGGTGGTGGAAGGCATGGCCATTGCCGCGTATGCCATGGGCGCAACGGTGGCCTACAACTACATCCGCGGTGAGTTTATGGACGAGCCGGTGCCGCGATTTGAAGCAGCGGTGCAGGACGCCTACGAGGCCGGACTGCTGGGCAGGAACATCCAGGGATCGGGTATCGATTTGGACTTGTATACCTTTGTCGGCGCCGGTGCCTATATCTGCGGTGAGGAAACGGCATTGCTCGAATCGCTGGAGGGCAGGCAGGGCATGCCGCGCTTCAAGCCACCATTTCCGGCCAATCATGGGTTGTACGGCAAGCCGACCACGATCAACAACACGCAAAGCCTTGCAAGTGTTCCAGCAATTTTGCGTAACGGTGCGGCCTGGTTTGCCGGCCTGGGCCCGGACGGATCCGGCGGCACTGCGCTTTTTTCAGTGTCGGGACATGTGCAGAAACCCGGCAACTTCGAGTTGCCGATGGGCATTCCGTTTAAGGACTTGCTTGAAATCAGTGGCGGCATGCTGGGTGGTCGCAAACTGAAGGCCGTCATTCCTGGCGGATCGTCAGTGCCCGTGTTGCCTGGCGAAATCATCATGAATTGTACGATGGATTACAACTCACTGAAGGACGCAGGATCGTCATTCGGCACTGGTGCGGTCGTGGTAATGGACGAGACGACCTGCATGGTGAACATGCTACGTCGCATAGCAAGATTTTACATGGCCGAATCCTGTGGCCAGTGTACGCCGTGCCGCGAAGGCACAGGCTGGTTGTACCGGATGTTGACCCGCATCGTCGATGGCCACGGCCAGGAAGATGACCTCGGCAAATTGCTGGATGTGGCCAACAAGATTGAAGGACACACGATTTGTGCGCTCGGCGATGCAGCGGCCTGGCCCGTGCAGAGTTTCCTGAAACACTTCTATGACGAATTCGATTACATGGTGCGCAATCACGGACGCAGTATTGTCGATGACCCCACGGTGGCCGCCGCGTAACTGCCATGAGTGATGACATCGTAAATATCGAAGTTGACGGCAAGCCGGTCGAGGCTCGCACGGGCCAGATGGTCATGGCGGTGACAGATGCGATCGGTGCGTACATACCGCGCTTTTGCTATCACGAAAAACTGAGCGTGGTCGCGAATTGCCGTATGTGCCTGGTCGAAATCGAAAATGCGCCGAAGCCAATGCCTGCCTGTGCTACGCCGGTGGTGGAGGGCATGAAAGTCTTCACGCGCTCGGCGAAGGCGATCGCTGCACAAAAAGCGACGATGGAATTTCTGTTAATCAACCACCCGCTCGACTGCCCGATTTGTGATCAGGGTGGCGAATGTGAGTTGCAGGACCTCGCGATGGGTTACGGCCGCGATGTTTCGCGTTACAACTCTGGCAAGCGCGTCGTTCAAGACAAGGACATAGGCCCGCTCGTCTCAACCGATATGACCCGGTGCATCCACTGCACCCGATGCGTGCGTTTTG
Organism: Pseudomonadota bacterium; assembly: GCA_022565135.1. Classification (GTDB taxonomy): domain Bacteria; phylum Pseudomonadota; class Gammaproteobacteria; order Steroidobacterales; family Woeseiaceae; genus UBA1847. Next base: position 1,901 of record JADFKA010000141.1, on the reverse strand, counting down.
GCGAAGAGATCACGGGCATGCCGCTGCTCGGTACAACAGGGCGGGGCGAGGACCTGAAGATCGAAACCTATGTCGAAATGAGTGTCGACCATGAGCTCTCAGCCAATATTATTGATTTGTGTCCTGTCGGTGCCCTCAATAACAAGCCGTATCGATACAGCGCCCGCGCCTGGGAGATGGAGCAACGGGCAACGATTTCACCGCACGATTGTGTTGGCTCCAACATGTACGCACACGTTCTTCGTGGCACCATAAAGCGCGTTGTCCCCAAAGCCAACGAAAGTATTAATGAAACCTGGTTGGCCGATCGCGATCGATTCAGCTATGAGGCGATATACAGCCGCGATCGCCTGGCGCTGCCGCGTATCAAAGTAAGTGGTGAATGGCGCGAGCTCGACTGGGAAGAAGCACTGTCACGTAGCGTTGATGCGCTCAAATGTGCGCAGCCTGATAAGGTGGGTATTCTCGCATCGCCAAGCGTCACGCTCGAAGAAGCGCATCTTCTGGCACGACTTGCCGATCATCTCGACACGGCGAACATAGATTGTCGACTTGGTCGCCGCGATTTTTCGGATCAGGACAATGATCCTGTCTATCCGTGGCTCGGCTGCGATATCGCGGACATCGAGACACAGAATGCGATACTCGTTGTGGGCTCAAACGTACGCCACGAAGCGCCCATTATTGCGCATCGTTTACGCAAAGCGTCACTGGCAGGCGCGCAAGTCAGTTTCATCAGTAGTGTCAGGCACGACTACTATTTTCACGTCGCCAATTATCTATGCGATGCCGGCCTCGTTGAATTGTTGTCAGGCGTAGCCGTTGCTGCCGCAGGTCGAAAAAAACTGCCGGGATCGGTCTCGGACCTGTGTAATGGAGTTAAAGCCAATGCGGAGCAGAAACAACTGGTTGCGTCACTCAATGACGCAGATGCGGGGCTGGTTTTGCTCGGCAATATCGCCGTGCGAGATCAGGCCTACAGCGCCGTCAGGGCCCTGACGGCCTGCATTGCCAAATTGACGGATGCCAGACTTGGCTACCTGTCCGCAGGGTCCAACGCTGCAGGTGCTCACTTGGCGGGCGTTCTGCCGCACCGTCTGGCAGGCGGCGTGAAACGTGGCAAGACCGGGCTGCATGCTGGAGCAATGCTCGACAAAGCACTTGATGCCATTGTGCTTGTCAATTTGGAACCGGATGTGGATTTGTTTGCCAGCACCGACGCAGTCGCTAAATTGGCAAAGCAGAAGTTCGTTGTGGCACTGACGCCATTTGTCTCGGACGCCTTGATGGAATCGACCGATTTGCTGCTGCCGATTGGTACATTCGCTGAGACCTCGGGAACTTACGTCAATGTGGCTGGAACCTGGCAGAGTTTTTCCGGTGTCGCGAATCCCGTCGGCGAATCGCGACCGGCCTGGAAAGTCCTGCGTGTCATCGGCAATTTGCTCGGCGCCCCCGATTTCGATTACGTGACCAGCGAAGACGTCAAAAGTGAAATCGCGGGTCAGCTTGGTCATGTGTCGCCGGACAACGATTACCCGGGTCGCAAGAAGATTGCGGCGCCGCAAGGTACGGACGCGCGGCAAGCCGAAATCGATACGCCACTATATTCGGTCGATGGCCTCGTGAGACGCGCGAATGCGCTGCAAATGACAGCTGCAGCGAGACGCGCCGCCGATACGGGTTCTGCGTCATGAGCGACATCATCAACTACGGATTGGGAATGTGGAATTCGCTACCACCACTCGTGCAGTACGTGACGATAGTGACATGGAAGGTTCTGTTCGTGGTGATCGTCGTGATGCTGACCGTCGCTTTCTCGACTTATTTCGAGCGCAAGGTGATCGGCAGCATGCAGGCGCGCATTGGGCCGAATCGGGTCGGTCCGCTCGGCCTGGGTC
>JADFKA010000140.1 GCA_022565135.1 Pseudomonadota bacterium | reverse complement strand
TTGACAACATATCGGTACAGATCGAGTCAGGCCAGACGCTGGCGATCGTCGGCCAGTCCGGCAGTGGCAAGTCGACGCTGGTCAGCCTGTTGCCGCGTTTTTATGATGTCGACGCTGGCGAGATCCTGCTGGATGGCACGCCGATACGTGACTACACGCTCAAGAGCCTGCGCGACAACATCAGTCTTGTCAGCCAGGACATTATCCTGTTTAACGATACTATCGCCAACAATCTAAGTTATGGCGAGCTGAGCCAGCACTCACACGAGGACGTGCTGAGGGCGGCTGAGGCAGCGAACGTACTCGAATTCACGAACGAGCTTCCTGATGGACTTGAGACCGTCGTCGGTGATCGCGGCGTCTTGTTGTCGGGCGGGCAGCGGCAACGCATCGCGATTGGCCGGGCGCTGCTCAAAAATTCTCCCGTGCTGATACTCGATGAGGCGACATCGTCTCTTGATACGCGTGCCGAGCGGCGCATTCAGGAGGCGCTTAATGAACTCATGAAGAATTGCACGACACTGGTCATCGCGCACCGATTGTCGACGGTCGAAAAGGCCGACCGCATCATCGTTCTCGACGCCGGGCGCATCGTCGAGTCGGGCACGCACGATGAACTCATTGCGCGCGACGGGCAGTACGCGGCGTTGCATCAAATGCAGTTCAGCGAGGAGTAGGCGTGCGCGCGCTGTACGCATGGATTCATCGTGTCTGGTACGCAGGTGCGCCCGCGTATCGAATATTGCTGCCGTTCACTGGCATGTACTGGCTATTGATCGCGGTACGCCGGCGCCTGTACGGGCTGGGAATTCTCGGCAGTCACCAGACGGTCGCGCCAGTCATCGTCGTAGGCAATATCACGATCGGCGGTACGGGCAAGACGCCCGTCACAATCTGGCTCACACGTGAACTTCGAAAACGCGGCTTTGCACCCGGTATCGTCAGTCGCGGCTATGGCGGCAGCAAATCACCGTCTTCGATGCGCGTGGACGCGGCCAGCGATCCTGCCGTTGTCGGCGACGAGCCCGTGCTGCTCGCGATGCGGACAGGATGCCCGGTCGTCGTCGATTCAAATCGAGTCAGGGCGGCCGCAATGCTCGTTGAGGATGGTGCAGATCTGATCATTGCCGACGACGGCCTGCAACATTATCGCCTGGCACGACTTTATGAAATTTGCGTGATTGATGGGTCTCGCGGCCTTGGCAATCGATTGTTGCTGCCCGCTGGCCCGCTGCGAGAAACGCTGTCTCGACTGGGCGAAGTCGACCAGGTGCTGATCAATGGTCACTTGCGCGAGTCAGTCGATTCGTTGTCGGTGGTGGAGCAAAACGCGATTGAATTCGAACTCGTCGCGACCGAGGTCAGTCGGCTGAACGGGTCGTTGACCCGACCGATCGACCGGTTTGCCGGCACGACTGTGCATGCCGTCGCCGCAATCGGCAATCCAGGACGCTTCTTTGACCTGCTGCGCGCACACGAAATTCAGGTCATTGAGCATGCGTTTCCGGATCATGCAAAGATCTCCAGGAAGGATCTCGAATTTGGTGACGAGTTCGACATTCTGATGACAGAGAAAGATGCTGTGAAACTCAAGTCTGCGAAATCGGACAAGTTGTGGCAGGTTCCCGTGGAATTGAAAATCGATCCGCTGTTGGCCGGACCGTTGCTGGAACAGATCGAATCGCGCCTGGACGATGCAATGGATAGGCAATGACTGATTTTGTCGTTGTCATACCGGCTCGATATGCCTCTGTGCGACTGCCGGGTAAGCCGCTCAGAGACATCAACGGCAAGCCGATGATTCAACATGTTTATGAACGGGGAAAGGAAAGTTCCGCGAGTAAAGTGGTTATCGCAACGGATGATCAGCGCATCGCTGACGCTGCTGAAGGATTCGGTGCCACCGTTTGCATGACAGGCGACCAGCATCGATCCGGCAGCGAGCGCATCGCCGAGGTGTGCGACATCATGAACTGGGACGACGACAGGGTGGTCGTCAATCTGCAGGGCGACGAACCCGCGATGCCTGCCACGTTGATCGACCAGTGTGCCGCGCTTCTCGATGACCATTCGGCGGACATCGCGACACTGGCTTCGCCGATCGCGTCGCAACGGGATTTTGACAACCCCAACGTCGTCAAAGTAATCACCAATGACGCTGGCAATGCGATCTATTTCAGCCGAGCCGCAATTCCTTATGATCGATCGGAGGGCGAATCTGATGCGGCAATGTCGGCGGCAATGCATCATCATGGTATTTACGCCTATCGCTGCGGCGTCCTGCGTCGACTGGTGACTGCTGAGCCGTCAAAGATCGAACGAAGCGAGCAGCTTGAGCAACTGCGTGCGTTGTCGCTCGGCATGACGATTCGTGTGGGAATACCGGAACAACGGCCCGGGGTCGGTGTCGATACGGAAGATGATCTGGTGGCCGCTGGGCGGGAATTAAGCTAGTCACGCAATCTGTACAATAGGGAACTTTCGGCGTATACCGAAGGACTAACAAAAGTAGGCATGTCGATTCCGGGGGGAGCGCATATTTTCACCTTTCTCGACCGTTCCGATTCGTGCACCTTATCGTGCGAGGATAGAGCTGTTTGCCTGTTGATGAATTTTAAACTCGCTTGGAGAGGACCAGGATATCAATCGCAAGATCTGCAGTTTGGGGACTGTCGCTGACTGTTGCGGCACCATTATTGATAACGCCAGCTATTTCAATAGCCCAAGAAGGTGCGGACGAGGGCGCTATCGAGGAAGTCATTGTAACGGGTACACGCAGGGAAGGCGTGTCTCCAACCGAGACGCTGTCGCCGGTCGATATAATAGGCGGCGCTACTTTGGTCAATCAGGCAACGTTTGATCTCACCGACAGCATCACAAGGATTGCGCCGTCGCTTAACACGCAGCGATTTCCAATTGCCGACGGCACAGCCGTCATTCGGCCAGTGACCCTCAGAAACCTGTCGCCGGACCAGACCCTGGTGCTCATAAACGGTTCGCGCCGGCATCGGTCGGCGCTCGTGAATCTGCAGGCGTCACCGCTCGGCACCGTGAACGCGGGCGCGCAAGCAGTGGACTTCGGCATGATTCCTTCTCTTGCTGTCAAGCGCATCGAAATTTTGCGCGACGGGGCTTCAGCTCAGTACGGTTCCGACGCGATTGCGGGTGTCATCAACGTCATTCTCAACGATGCGAACGAGGGAATTACTGTATCGGCACAGACCGGTGAGTATTTCGAAGGCGATGGTGCACGCACAACGATTGCGGCTAATGGAGGCTTTTCTCTGGGCGATAACGGCTTCCTGAATTTGACGATAGAACACTCGACGGCCGATAGAACGTCTCGTGGCGTAGTGAGAGGAGACTGCCCGCGCGTTATCGCGGTAGTCGGCGTAGACGGCGTGCCATTAGACGGCCTGTGTCAACGTTGGGGCGATCCGGACGTCGAAACGCTCAAGGGCTTCCTGAATTTTGGTATCGATATTAGCGACAGCACCGAGTTGTTTGGCTACGCCAGTTTTGGCGACAACGAATTTCGCTCCGATTTTTTCTATCGACCCGCGTACATACCCGGGGTAGCAGGTACCAGTGGTTCCCTGATTGTTGATGATAATGAGGATGGAATTCCCGATGACGCTCCGCAGATGCTCATTGATGACATCAACGGGGCCGGGCTGAACCCGTCCGACTACCTGACGGCCGATGGCACCAGCCCAAGTGGCTTTGTGTTGCTGAATCCGATCCAAAGCCAGTTTCCGGGTGGTTTCAATCCGGACTTCGGCGCTGATATTAGCGACTTTGCGGTACTGCTTGGCGTGCGCGGCGAAACGAATCGGCGCGGAATACAGGTGCTCCTCGCCTTGGCGATCAACAAGAAGCAGCACGGCACTTGGCCGGAAGCATTGAACGCTACCAAGCTAGAGAAATCAATTTTGACAGATCCTCTCTCTGGCAAGACATTCGTTTACCGTGTCAATGGAGCCGAGATGAAGCTCTACTCCATCGGCGAGGATGGTGTGGACAACGGCGCGACCCAACGGCAGACGAGATATCGAGGCACAAAGGGCGAGGATCTGGTTATCTGGCCGATTGCGCAGGGGCGCTAAGCGCCATTTTTCTCGGGGACTATTGACTGAGGGCAAGAATGGCACTGATGTTGATCTTGTTGCGACTGGCGCAACAACATTTACCGGCTTGACTGATACGCCCTCAAGTTACGCGGCGGCGAATGCGCTTTATGCCGTCAATGCGGCCGCCAACGGCGTGGTCGAATCTGACTTGACTTATTCGGGAGGAACTTTAACCACCCCCGCAGTTTTCAACATTAACGATGGAACGCGAGACCGGATTAAATTCCAAAGTGTAGATGTTATTCTTACGTCAGGAGATGGCACGACTGTTCTCGACGTTGATAATAATCTCATACGTTTTACCGTCAACGGGAATATCTTTGATATCAACACAGACGGGATAATACAGTCAACCCATACGTTCAGTAACACAGTGGCGGATTCGGTAAATTTGACCGTGAATTCTGCTGGACTTGTAAGACGATCAACATCCTCGCGTAAAATTAAGGACGCTATATTATATGATTCCGTTGATCCCGCTTGGGCGCTTCAATTCAAACCGGTGACGTTCAATGAGAAAAGTAGTGACAATCGTCATGTTGGTTTTATCGCTGAAGATATGCGAGATATTGATAGTCGTTTTGCCAGCGATGGCGGCAAAGACGATTTGCCAGGTCTTGAACTGAATGCCATTGTGGCGGCGCTCACGGCAACCGTGCAGGCGCAACAGAAACGAATCGAAGAGTTGGAAGCGGCATAAGGGAAAAAATGAAAACGCTTGAATTAAAAGATACTGCGATAAAATCTGGCGATGAAACAATCAATTATGAACAGTTGATTCGTTCTTGTCTAGATAATCCTCCCCAAGGCGGATTCTCAATGCAAGATATGAAAGACCGTGACCGAATTGAGAAGGCGCTCGTCGCGTCTAATGGCATTCTTGAACTTGAGGATGCAGATGTACAAAATCTCAAAAACCTGGTTTCTCAAATGCGGTGGGGAGTTCGTCACAAGGATATTCTGGCGCTCTGCGATGCCATAGAACAAATGTAAGGCAAAAAGAAAATTCAACTATGTCAGATGACTACGAAATCAAAGGGTTGCGTGGCGATATTCAGGCGTTGTCTGGCAAGGTGGACGGGGTACAGGAAACGGTGGGGAATTTGAGAACTGAAACAGCGGTCATCCATGAACGTCTGTCTACTCATTTGGAATGGCATAAAGAGGCAGGAAAACTGTCGCCAGTCGCCGGAATGTTTTTGCGGGCGGTAGTGGTGATTGGCACGGCTGGACTGGTCAGCGTTATCGCTTTGGGTGTGCGCGCGTGGCTATCCCAGTAATCGCTTATGTCAACCGGTTTGATGCCGGTATCGCTTTTCTGATGGTGGTTGTTGTCACTGGTTTATTATGTCTTATTTGGTGGTTTGTCCATCG
>JADFKA010000139.1 GCA_022565135.1 Pseudomonadota bacterium | reverse complement strand
TGCTCTTCCAGACGCTCGGCGCTGAGAATTTCGATGGCAGAGAAATCAGAAAACTTTTCGAGTTGTTCCAGTGCGGCGAATTCTCCTTGCACGAGAATTCGTTCGCCCGTTCTCAGCGGCACGTAGGCAAGATTGGTGAGGCGGTATCGGTCCTTGCGCCACAGTCCGACGACGGCGACGTTGAAATGGGTGCGAAATGCCGCGTCGCGCACGAGTTCCGATATGAGCGGAGATGTGTCGGCGATCGTCACCTCTGCATAAGCGACTTTCGCCGCCACCATGGACTTCAGGACCGGTGCCTCACGTTCGATAACGAGATCGCTCCAGCGGCGCAACTCACGGAATTGATCGAGCCGACCCTGCACGAGGATACCGTCGCCACCGCGCAGGATGGTTTGACGACTTGGCAGGGTTTCGCTGCGACCTTCCCGAACCAGGGCTAAAATGATCAACCCGGTAGATGTGCCAATACGGCTTTCGGCGAGAGTCTTGCCGACGAGTACCGAGAATCTTGGAACACGCATCATGAACGTGTGTTCATGTAGCTTGTACTGGGAGCGAAGACTGCGTTGGCTGACGTGCTTGTCGCGTTCAGCGTGGCGCTTGGGCAGTAAAAAACGGCCGAAAAGAGTGACGAACAATACGCCAACGATCATAATAGCGCCGCCCAGTGGCGTGAAATCGAACAACTTGAACGGTGCGTTGCCGTTCTGCGTCAACGCCTCACTAATCAGGAGATTTGGCGGCGTGCCAATTAATGTCATCAGGCCACCGAGCAAGGTTGAATAAGCCAGGGGCATCAACAGTCGCGATGCGGGAACGCGCGTGCGGCGTGCAATTTCGACGACGACGGGCAACATCAATGCGGCGACGCCGATGTTGTTCATGAACGCTGACAGCACTGCGCCCGTAATCATAATGACGAAAATCATCGTGAATTCGCGACTACCGCCCAGGCGCATGACCTGGCGCCCGATAATGGCGGCGATGCCGGTGCGGGTAAGTCCAGCGCTCAGGATGAACATTGCCCAGACCGTGATCACAGCGCTATTCGAAAATCCGGCAAACGCCTGATCGGCGTCAATCACCCCTTTCACGGCCAGCGCACCAAGCACCAGCAAGGCGACGAGGTCCATGCGAATGACTTCGCTGATAAACAGGATCAGCGAGACGATGAGAACGCCCAGAACAAATGCGATGTCAGGCGTCATTCGATCAAGTCATCAGTCACGAGGGTCTCTTGAAGGGTGTCTGCTTCGACTTATACACGAGCTTGCGAGCAAAAGCGTGGCACTGCTTCCTGAGGAATTATGTGCCGGCGCGAACTTGCACTTGTAAATTCATCCAGTACTGTATAAAAATACAGATATTTCCTCCGAGGGCCTACCGTGCAAGCGGCCGAACGTACCGACGACTACCTTGTGACACTGAACCCGGCACAACGCCAGGCGGCAGTTTACGGCGCGCCAGACGCCGGCAACAACTTCCGGGCTGGCCCGTTGCTCGTCATTGCCGGTGCCGGCACGGGCAAGACGATGATGCTGGCGCACCGCGTGGCTCACTTGATTATTTGTGGCGTTAGTCCCGAACGCATCCTATTGCTGACATTCACGCGCCGTGCGGCCCAGGAAATGAACCGTCGTGTCGATACCATCGTGCGCCGAGCAATCGCAGCGGCTGACGCAGTTCGGTTACCGGCTGGAATTTTGCCATGGTCTGGCACGTTTCACTCGATCGCCAATCGTTTGTTGAGATGCTACGCCGGCAATCTCGGACTTGACCCAGGCTTCTCGGTTCTCGATCGTGGCGACGCTGCCGATAGCATCGATATCACGAGGCACGAACTGGCATTGTCCCGGAAAATGCGTCGGTTTCCGAAAAAGGATACCTGCCTCGCGATTTATTCACGATGTGTCAACACACAAAAACCTTTGGCCGACATACTCAGTGAATTCTATCCATGGTGTACAGACTGGGAAGCCGAACTCCGTGAGTTGTTTCTGCACTATGTCGATCGCAAGCAGCAGTGTCAGTCGCTCGATTACGATGACCTGTTGCTTTACTGGGGGCATCTTGTCGCAGACGCAGAATTTGCGAGTGAAATTGGTTCATGGTTCGACCATGTACTCGTGGATGAATATCAAGACACCAACCTCATTCAGGCACAGATTCTGCGCGCTATCAAACCCGATGGCGATGGTGTAACGGTTGTCGGCGATGACGCACAGTCGATCTATTCATTCAGGGCGGCCGACGTCGAAAATATCCTGGGCTTTGCCGATCAGTTCACGCCGGCTGCAAAGGTCATCTCGCTCGCCGAAAATTACCGGTCAACACAGGCAATACTTGATTCTGCAAACTGTCTGATTGCGGAAAGCGAGCGACTATACCGCAAGAATTTGTATTCACAGCGTAAAGATGGTGCAAGTCCGACTTATGTGACCGTCGAGGATGGTGATGCGGAGGCGGAATTTGTTATTGCTGCAATTCTCGAGAATCGTGAAGCAGGCATGCAGCTCATGGATCAGGCGGTGCTATTTCGTGGTGCCCATCACAGCGACAGGCTCGAACTTGAGCTGGTGCGAAGGAATATCCCCTACGTCAAATACGGCGGCCTCAAGTTTCTTGAAGCGGGCCATGTAAAAGACGTGTTATCGGTACTCAAGTGGGCAGAAAATCCAAAGAATGAAATTGCCGCGTTTCGTGTCCTGAAACTACTGCCGGGCATGGGCCCGGCATACGCGTCGCGATGTTTTCAGCACCTCGCGCACCGCGATTACGTATTTTCAGCGATGCGTAGTTTTCGACCACCGGCGGCAACCGCCGCTGGCTGGGGTGATTTTTGCGAACTGATGGAATCGCTGTCAGCAGCTGAAATTGACGACGTTGGTTGGCAGACGCAGCTCACACAGGTACGGCGTTGGTATCAACCGCATCTTGAGCGATTGTACGACGGCCTCGATACGCGTGAGGCAGACCTTGAACAACTCGAGCAGATTTCCGGGCGATATCCAACGCGCGAACGATTTCTGACCGAGCTGACGCTCGATCCGCCAAGTGCAGCAGGCGACCTCGCCGGCGACCCGTATCTGGACGAGGACTACCTGGTTTTGTCGACCGTGCATTCTGCGAAAGGACAGGAGTGGGACGCTGTCTATGTGCTGAATGTTGCCGATGGCAATTTTCCGTCAGAATTTGCAACGGGCAAACCTGAGATGATCGAAGAGGAAAGGCGACTGCTCTATGTCGCGATGACCCGAGCCAGGACAAAGCTGGTCTTGCTGGGATCGCTGCACAACACCGACCGCCTGCGCACCAAGACCAAAGGCACGCCCGCCGATTCGCTCTTGACGCAGCACAATCTTGCCGCGGCCAGGACCCCGCTCGACTGGCTCCTACCGGTGCTGGCCGCCGCACCGAAAGGAACCGTGACCGGAATCCACGGCTCGAAGGGCGAAGGATCGTTGGTAAAACTACACATTCATGACGGCGCGGAAATCGCAGGATGGTCGCCGGGAACATCAGCCCAGGACAAGAACGCAAAAACAAGAGAAGCCGCCGCCCGCGTGCAACCCCTGCCCGCGAGCGAATCCTGGAACCCAGACGATCCAAGAATCTCAGAAACGATAGACCGAAGCGAATTCGTCTACCCGTATCTGTCGTCAGGTTCTTGCCCGGCCGTCGTCGGCGCCAGTTCATTCAAGGGAACTTTCGACTATCTGACCGACCCCGAACTGCGGACGGGCACGACGGATGAGACCCAGCTTCGTACCGCGCCACCTTCGTCGAAGACAGGCGGCTCACGGGAAGAATCGCAACAGCGCGGCATTCTGACGCATCGCGTGCTGGAACATCTCGATTTTGGCGCCGCCGCGACCCCCACCGGGCTGGCGTCGGAATTGCAACGAATGGTCGCGAACGGCATTCTGCGGGCTGAGGAATGTGAGGTGGTGGACAAGGCCGCCCTCGAATGGTTCGCTGCCACACCGCTCGGACGGGCGATCGGCAAGGCAGGAGAGAAATACCGCCGAGAATTTGCCTACATTGCCACTGAGCCGGCTGATTTCTTGGACACCACCGTCGAACCCGCGCCCGGCGACGACGTCTTGGTGCGAGGCATCGTCGACGGTATCCTACCACATCCGGACGGTGGACGGATCGATATTATCGATTTCAAGACGGATGCGATCGGCCCCGACGAAGTGGAGGCACGCGCCAAGCACTACCGCCCGCAGATGGAACTGTACGCCCGCGCTATGTCGCGCCTTTGGCGTAAGCCGGTAGACACCTGCCGGCTGGTGTTTCTTTCGGCGCGACGAATCGCGGATCTGAAAGACTTGGACGTCGCTCGACCATGATTGAGACGGCACTGCCCCGCAAGGACGCGAAGGGCCCGCAAGGTTTCCGTTGATTTATGATGACCGATTCAACAGCATTCAACCGGCGCGTGAGACAAATCGGGCAAGAGATCTTCGAGCGGGCCGACACGGCTCAACCGAGAGTCTGGCAACCTGCTTGGTGGCTCGAACGGGCGACGCATCTCTTGGAGCAGGACGAATCGCTCAAGACGCGGGCCTTCACCTTCGTGGATTGTCTTCCCGCTCTTCGCACAAATACCGCCATTACGCAACACCTGGCCGAGTATCTTCCGCGCTCGACCGGCCGCCTGCCCAAATCCTTCCATGCCGTGGTGGGACGCGGTCCGCTTCGGAAAGTGCGAGAAGATCTGATCGGCTCTGCCACCCGTTTCGGTGCGTCGAAGATGGCCGAACGGTTCATCACCGGCTACGACGGACCGAGCGTCCTGCGGACCATTAAGCGACTTCGTCGCCAGGGCATGGGATTTACGCTCGATGTGCTCGGCGAATCCACGACGAGTCACAAGGCCGCCGATCACTACGTCGATGTCTATCACACGCTCATGGACGAGTTGGCGGTTCAGGCGTGTAAGTGGCCGCGAATGCCGCTGATCGACGGTTCGCAGCGTGCCCAAATCCCGACGATCAATATGTCGGTCAAGCTGACCGGGATGGACCCGCACTACGACGCCATCGATCCGCCGCGTGCGATTCGCAACGTCGGCCGGCGTCTCCGCCCGTTACTTCGGCAGGCCCGCGAGGTCGGTGCCTTCATCAACATCGACATGGAGTCCACCAAGCACCGCGATCTTACGCTCGAGTTGTTCAAGACGGTGCTGATGGAAGATGAATTTCGCGACTGGGAGCACGTGGGCATTGTCGTCCAGGCGTATTTGGTGGACGCGGAGCGCGACCTGGAAGGCCTGCTGCAATGGGGGAAAAAGCGCGGCACACGGTTCGCGGTTCGCCTCGTCAAGGGCGCCTACTGGGACGCCGAGACCGCGGCCGCCGTTCGGGCCTACAAGACACCGCCCGTCTGGACGAAGAAGTGGGAATCGGACGCCTGTTTCGAACGCCTGACCCACACCATGCTGGACAACACGGTATTGATTCGACCCGCATTCGGTAGCCATAACGTCCGTTCGCTGGCCGTGGCAATCGCCTA
>JADFKA010000138.1 GCA_022565135.1 Pseudomonadota bacterium | reverse complement strand
ATTGGTCAGAAATCGCCTTAATCAGCCGGGGATGTGCATATCCAAGAGCGGCGACGGCATGGCCGCCGTAAAGATCCAGGATGCGGCGGCCGTCGCTCGTCACAATATGGCAGCCTTCGGCGTACTCGGGCACGAACGGCAACTGGCCGTAGACCTGCAACGTCGTTGCCGCCTCGCGTATGCGAGGATCCGATGCCGCCAAATGATTCGCCTGGGCAGCCATCATTCAGGTCCAGCCGGGCGCGGCCGCGGTGAGCCCGCTCGTTTCAGGGAGGTTCCATAGCCGGTTCATCCATTGCACGGCGCCACCAGCTGCTCCCTTGACGAGGTTGTCAATCGTACTCATGACCGCGACCGAGCCTTCGCTCGCGGCGACGCCGATCTGGCACATGTTGCTGGCGACGACACTCTTGAGTCGCGGCGTACCTGCAATGACCTCGACGAATGGCGCATCTGCATAGGCGCTCTCGAATACCGCGAGCAATTGCTCTTCACTCAGGTCCGCCTTCGTCCTGGCCTGTACTGTCGCGTAGATGCCGCGCGCGAATGGACCAGAATGCGGCACGAAGTGTACGCGGGTCTTGCGGCCGCTCGCGGTTTCGGCCAGGCCGGCCATCTCAGGTGCGTGGCGGTGCGCCAGTGGCTTGTAGGCGTACAGGTTGCTGTGACGTTCGGGATGGTGCGTCCCGGGTTGCGGTGTGCTGCCCGATCCGGTGCTGCCCGTCGTTGCCGTCACAAAGAGTTCACTTTCGGTCAGTCCGGACTGCAGCAACGGCACCGCCGCGAGCAACACGGCTGTGGCGAAACATCCCGGATGACCGACGTGCGGCGAGCTGGTACCGGAAACATGTTCGGGCACGCCTGAGTGAAATTGTGACAGTAGCTCGGGAGCGCCATGCGGTGCGCCATAAATGCTTTCGTAGTCCGATTGATTTGCGTATCGAAAATCTGCTGACGAGTCGACAACGTGCACACGCAGATTTTTCTGCGCTGCCGCATTGAGCGCCATCGCAATCAGGGCCGCCGATGCGCCGTGCGGTGCAGCTGAAAACAAAGCGAGCTGACTGCCATTGTCTACAGCGTCAAGGCAGTTGTGGTGGCTGATGAAGACCTGGCTGCCATAGGCAGCGGCGAGATTTGGAAATGTTGCTGCGATCGTCGTGCCTTTACGGCTTGCGGATACGGCGCAGCACAGTTCGAACTGCGGATGTTCCGCCAGCAGGCGCAATAGTTCGCCGCCGACATAACCGGTTGCTCCCAGCACCACGGCTTTGATGGGTTTAGTCATGCAGCATTCCCCTCGCTGAGTATGGTGGCTACGTGGTCACCGAGTGCAACGCCATTGGACAGCGCGTTGATCGCGGGCAAAGACAAACGCTGTTGTATCTGATCGATTCCGACCGAGTTATCTGTTGCGGGACCAGTCACCACTGCTGGCTCGATGTCAAAGTCTTCGCGCAAAATTTTCGCTCCGCCCCACGCCGACACGGGATCGTTCGCACAGAGTATTACGGCGGTAAAAGCGTCTCGAATTGACTTGTCGGACAGGATCGCCTCGACACCGTAGGCGCCGAGCAGTCCGTCGCCGAGCTCCAGCACGATGACGTCGGGCTTGCTCCTGGCCAGGCTGCTGAGCAATGCGCGGGTCAGGGCCGGGCCATTTTCAGCCGTGGTTGTGACGATACCGAGGTCTGAGAACATCATCGTTGCAGAAGCACCGGCGTCTTCCATTGACAGGATGTCACGCCGCAAAGACACGCCGGTGGCCTTGCATGCAGCAACGGTCAGCCCGAGATGCCGGAGTCGGCCAACGATGGCGCATGCGGCGGCTGTCTTGCCTGAGTCCATGCAGGTTCCTGCCAGTGCGATGACGGGGACGCCGTGAGTGGTCAGCGGTGCGCTCTCGTCGAATGCTTCGGCACCAGCGCGTGCGGGTACGCCGATGCGTTCGCCAAGATACGGAAAGTGCAATACCGTGCCTAGGACTTCGCAATCGAATGGCGGCCCGACATCGGGGTTGGCCGAGTCACAGATTCCCAGGACACCACCAATATTCAGTAACTGGATCGTGTCACCGGCCGCAAGCTTAGTTGGCAGGTGGCCAGAATAGCCTCGTAGCGCTTTGCGGTGGCCCAGGGCTCCGACCACAATGTCGCCCTGATTGACAGTTGCCATTCGACCCGAGGTCAGCTCGAGCTGGTTGTAGCGATTCTTATTATTGAGAACGCGCACGGCGACGAGCACACCTTCCTCACAAGGAATATCTCCCGACAACCTGACCTCGTGCCCGAGGTTGCTGTGCTGGGCAACCGATGCAATCTTGTCCACGACAAAGCTCTTCATGATCTGCTGCCGCCCGCCCTGGCCTGTAACGAGCCGGGCAGGGCCAAGATACGCGCGAAGCCAAGCGCATCGGCGGCGGTCCACTCGCCCGCAGTTTCGCCATAGACGCCTTTGGTCGCTGCGAGCAGTGAGTGCGATGACGTCACGCCATCGATGAAAAGGTTGCCCGGCTGCAACGAGAATTTGACGGTTCCAGTAACACGTTGTTGCGATGAACTGAGCAGCGCCTCGATATCATGGCAGACGAGATCGAGCTGCTTGCCCTCGTGCACAAGGTCACCGTAAATCGACGCTATGATGTCTTTGACGCGTATCTGCTGGGCACTCAATACGAGCTTCTCGAGTTCACGATGTGCCGTAATCAGCGTAATGGCCGCAGGCGCTTCAAACGCAACACGCCCCTTGGTGCCGAGTATCGTGTCGCCCAGGTGAATGCCACGACCGATGCCATAGCTTCCAGCCAGTAATTCCAGGTCTTGTATCAGTTGCACAGGCGGCAGATTCTGCTTGTCCAGTGCGACAGGTATGCCGCGGTCGAAATCGATTGTATGTTGTGAAGGCGGCCTGGGATCGGTGAAGGCGCCGGCCGACAGCAGCCAGGCGTTTTCAGGAATCGTATGCTCCGATGTCAGCGTCTCACGGCCGCCGATCGTAACCCCCCAGAGTCCGCGATTGGTGGAATAGTCCGATCCTTGCGCTGGCAATGGCATGCCGTGGCTCTCCAGGTATTTAATCTGCTCGTCTCTTACCCAGTCGTTGTCGCGAACGGGGGCGAGAATCTCGAGCCCGGGATTGAGCGTGCGCAGCGCAACCTCGAAACGCACCTGGTCGTTTCCAGCTGCCGTACAGCCATGTGCAACCGTCGTCGCGCCGCGGTCGCTCGCGAGTTGTGCAAGCTGGGCAGCCTGCAGTCCGCGTTCAGCGCCGACACATAGCGGATAAGCCTGTCCGCGCAAGACGTTGCCATAGATCAGGTAACGGATGATGGAATCAAAGAAGGCCTGTTTGCAATCGATCAATACATGCTCAACTGCGCCGAGTGCAAACGCGCGTTCCTCGAGCGCAATTGCGGCCCGTTTATCAATACCGCCCGTATCGATCGTCGCCGTGATGACGTCACGGCCGTAGGTTTCCTTGAGCCATGGCACGCAAAACGACGTGTCGAGGCCGCCGGAAAAAGCAAGGATGATTGGTGCAAGTTCTTTGCTCACTATGGGCTCCGCAATTTCAAGGCGCTACGCGCGCACCTGCGCGATTCTGGCGATGATCGCTTTTTGGTTGGCTGCCGATTGAGTAGCGACAAAAACCGTATCGTCACCGCCGATGTTGCCGACCATCTCCGGCCAGTTGCTGCGATCCAGCGCGAGCGCGACTCGCTGCGCGGCACCTATCGCTGTCTTTATCACCGTAAGATTGGGTCCGGCAGGCAGCACCTCGCGAACAAAATCAGCTAACGCCACAAGTTCGTCGGGTGCTGCGGTATCGCTTCCGGGCAGCTCATAGCCCCGCTTGGTTTTGATCGCGCCAAGATCCTTCAAATCCCGACTTACACTCGATTGAGTGGCACCCAATCCCTGCGCATTGAGGGCGTCCACGAGCGATTGTTGCGTGCCCGCAGGTGTGTGTTGCAGTATTTTCCGGATAGCATCCCGGCGTATTGGCTGTTCAGAAACAGAGTTGGGCATGATTCGTTCCGCATAAATATGCACATAAAAATATCAAAATGCGCATAATTAGTCAAGCAGGTATTTTGCATAATGGGATTTTTTTCGAGTTACACTGCGCAACCCCGTGCCGCGTGGAGTATTGGATGACAGCCCCCGAGACGGTTGAGATCGAAACGGGCAGTGACGAACCATCAGGCAGTGTCATCTGGTTGCATGGCCTCGGTGCGGACGGCCACGACTTCGAGCCCATTGTTGCCGAACTCAAGATGCCAGACGCACTACCGTTGCGATTCGTATTTCCGCATGCGCCGGTCAGACCCGTGACGATCAATGGCGGCATGTCGATGCGTGCCTGGTACGACATCCTGAGCCTCGATCGCGATGGCCCGGTCGACGAGGTCGGCATACGCGAAAGCGGCGCAATCCTGGATGCGTTGATCCGGCGTGAACAGGAACGCGGTATTGCTGCTCTGCAGATAGTTGTCGCGGGCTTTTCACAAGGCGGCGCGATTGCGCTGCACTCGGCGCTGCGATATGCCGACCGGCTTGCGGGTCTCATGGCGTTGTCGACTTACCTGCCGCTGCACGAAACGCTACGTGCCGAAGTCATCGACAATCCTGATGCCGGTAATGCTGACCTGCCGATTTTCATGGCGCACGGCAGCTTCGATCCGGTGTTACCCATGCAACTGGGTCGGGACTCGGCCGATCTGCTCATAGACTCAAAATTCAACGTGGAGTGGCACGACTACCCGATGGCACATGCCGTTTGCGCTGCAGAAATCGACGATATCCGGACCTGGCTGCTCTCAGTTTACGCACATTGATGTGAATAGTGGGACTCGCCGGTCCTGATTCCCGCCGCGTCGAATCGTCGCTCAAAAAATGACCATTTGCCGGCGCGATCGGCTAAAACGACGGTCGAACAACGAGTACCAAAATCCGGTAATACTATGAACGGTGCCGTGAGTGCATGCGCGGTCGTAAATGACAGCCGAGCGCTCTTGACTTCGTCTACGGGGCCTTTGTCGCGATCACCCAGCAGGCGCATCAACTCGGTTTCATTTGCCGCGTCGGCCTTTATCAGCAAACCCAACCGCGTCTTGCTGCGTTCTACCTTTTCAGCCGCGGTATCCAGCGTATCGTTACCAAGACCGTAGATACCCTTTGGCAACTGCCTCGCTGCACCGCCGCGGTTGGACAAAAACGCGATGCTGCGCAGGTCGGCAGCAAACAAATTGAATCCGGCATAGTTTGAACTGTCGATGCCCCTGAGGTAATCGATGGGCGCTAGTTCGCTTTGCAGGAAGTCAATTACCAGATGGCCGCGTGAGCGCAGCCCGGCAGTCCGCGGTTCCGCATCACGGGTGTTTGTCACCGCTGCAAAACGACCGGAACGATGCATGGCGAGCCAGGTGCCCCCCGCCTGCAGGTCCCGTCCGCCCAGAATATCAGGCTTGTCGGGCCACCAGTCGGCGTCCTGTGTGGGGCGCGTATGGAATTCATCACGGTTACCCGCGACGATCAACGGGTACTCGGGAGTCAC
>JADFKA010000137.1 GCA_022565135.1 Pseudomonadota bacterium | reverse complement strand
GATCCGGGTACGGCTGTCATACCGTGTTTCTATGAAATCAGGATACGTCAGTAACTGATGCTCATTGCCCCAGCGTTTGACTCTTGCTGCAAAAAACAGTCCGAATAACAGACAGCCTATTGCAATACAGGTTATATACCAGCCCGCTGAAATGCCGAATTCGTAGGCTTTCGCCGCGCCACCGACAATCGAAGCGCCGCCGATCCAGGAAGCAAGCCATAAACAGGCGATCGAAAAAGTACCTAGCTTGCCTCCAGCGACGAAAAAATCTTTGACACTGTTCTGTTTGCGACTGGCATAAAGGCCGATGGCGATCATCAGCGCCAGGTAGCCGAAAATGATGCCGGTATCGAGGGTGCTGAGCATGTCGCACAATCTACCGTGTTTTTACTGTCCCTGCATCAGGACGCAGGACCGAAAATCCGGCTTACCGTTGATTATTGGCCGCCGCTTGAAACTTGTGGGGATGCGTCATCGACCACTTCATTTTCGATTTCGTAACACTGATCAATCCAAAGCTGTACAGCCAGACAATACTCACTGGTTTCCACGTTGATTTCAAATAGCGGTGAATACTGTGCCAGCTTTTCCAATCCCGAATTCAGAAGTTTGATACAAAACCCGGCATCCAGTTCGATGCTCGACTCAAAGCGCAGCGAGCGCGGCATCCCGGGCATCCTGCTCGGCGAGCAATGCAATTTCGCACAGCTCGTTGGCGAATACCGCGAAATCCCGGAGATGCTCATCTCTCGATGTGGTTTCGTGGGCTATGCCGTCGGGAATTCCGCTGATGGCGACAAGCAAAGTTTCCGGCAAACGCCAGGTTTCCGCGACCGCCGTGCCGAGTGTCGCGTAATTGACGCCCAATACACTCCTGGACGCGGCTTGCTTGTCCACGGCCTCACTTTGCATCAGGCTACGAATTTCGTCGTACTCGTCACGAAAGTAGAAGATTACGAGATTCTCGCCGAGGCTCTGGAACATCCCACAGATAAATGCCTCCTCCGATCCGGGCAAACGAATGCGCTTGGCGAGATAACGCGAAAAAAGTCCGCTGAGGAATGATCGGGTCATGGAATCCTTGAGTAGTGCGTCATTCGAGTCACCACTCAGGTGGCCGAAAAAGGTCAGGCTGTTCGCTGTCATCCGAACCTGATCGAGTCCGAGATAGACGATCGCCTCCGAGTTATTCGTAATTTCGCCGGCCCGCGATCCATAGAAAGACGAATTCACCAACTTCAACAATTTGCTGGTCAATGCGAAGTCGCGCAGGATGACGTTAGCCAACTTTTCGACCGACGCGTCTGAATCTTCACCGGTCAGTCGATTGATGTCAGCGAGCGTGCGCGAGATAGTCGGGAAGTCCTTTTTTTTGCACATGCGGCGCAGAAGATATTCGATAGTACTGTGCTGTGCGGCACCGTCACTGGTGGCGTCTTCGAGTTCGGCATTGCGAACAAAGGTCCGAAACGCGTCTTGCATCACATCGCAATCCGCGTAGCGATCTGCAATATGTTTGGCGAGCGCACCGCACAGAAATTGTTGGTACGCGGGCCCTTCTTTGAAGTCCACGAGCATGTCGAAATCGATATCGCCTGCAATGATCTTTTGGCATATATGCGTGAAGGATTTCCCGTGCATCGCGCGCTTGCCGGTTACAAGTTCCAAAAAAGTGCAGCCAAGGGCGTACACATCGGTATATGGCCCGATGTCCTTTCCTGTGAAATATTCCGGTGCCATATAGTGCAGCGATCCAGCAATGGTCTCGGGGTTTCGCGGAATCTGATGAACGAATTGCGACAGTCCGAAGTCTATAACTCTCGGCACGCCGTCATTGTCTATCAGGATGTTTCGCGGGCTGAGGTCAAGATGCACAATCTGCATTTTGTGGGCCGTCGCCAGCGCGTCGAGAATAGGCGAGACAACCGCCACGGCATCGCGGATGCTGAACGGACCCTTCGATTTGAGAATAACGGCCAGCGTGTCTCCGCGCACGAACTCGAACACCAGGTAGGGACCAAGGCGCGACTCGCCGGCGTCATATACTGAGACTATGTTCGGATGTCTGAGTTTGCCGGCGATTCGACCTTCGAGTGGACTGCCGTCAATGTCGGTGTTCGCGAGTTCAGACTCGGCAGCCGTCAGGAGCCTTGATGGCGACCTTGCGTTCGAGTACGGGATCTTCGGCAAGGTAGACGGTGCCCTGTGAGCCCTTCCCGAGTTTGCGAAGGACTTTCAATCTACCGAACAGGTTTTCCGCGCTACTGGACATACAGGGTCTCAAATGGTCTGTTTCGATCGCGCACGAATAGACGCCCGCGGCAGGCATTACTCCTCCGATGAAAATACTGGCGGCTGAAAGTGCGAAATCTTGAGCGTTTTGTATTGAAAATATGGCGGGGGATTCCCGGCGCAAGGATTCAGTCTTTGCTGCCGATAATATGCGCTGTGACCGTGACACAAGCGCTTATGGTGTACTGTATCCAGCCTCCCCGGTCCGCGGTGATTTCCCGTATGGCAAAAACTGTCGTAATTGTAGGAGCCGGTCACGCCGCGGGCCAGGCGGTGGTCACACTGCGACAAAAAAAGTATGCCGGAAAAATCATTCTGATCGGAGCAGAAGAATACTATCCGTATCAACGGCCACCGCTATCCAAAAAATTTCTTGCTGGTGAGTTGGCGGCTGAGCGCCTTTTCGTCAAACCGCCGTCTTTCTATGACCAACCCAATATCGAGTTGCACCTGGGTACTACCGTTACCCGCATCGACCTCGCCGGCAAGGCGGTTATCGATGCAGATCAAAATTCTTACGGTTATGAAAACCTGATTATCGCGACCGGGGCGAGGGTCAGAAAACTGGACGTGCCCGGATCGGGGATGGCCAGTGTGTATTACCTGAGAGACATAAATGACGTTACGGCGATGCATCAACATATGCATGAGGGTAAGCGGCTGGTCATTATAGGCGCAGGATATATCGGGCTTGAAGTTGCCGCCGTTGCATCTTCGAAGGGCTTAGTCGTAACAGTGATTGAAATGGCGGATCGCGTTATGAGCCGCGTGGTTTCCGCGCAGGTTTCTACGTTTTACGAGGCGGAACACCGCGAGCATGGTGTCAATTTAATGCTTGCGACGGGACTTGCCGGTTTTTCCGGAAGCGATACTGTAGAGCAGGTTGATCTGACTGATGGCACTTCTGTAGCGGCCGACTTCGTGCTGATCGGCATAGGTGTTGTGCCCAATGTCGAACTCGCAAGGGATGCTGGTCTCGATGTTGACAATGGAATACGCGTTGACGAGCGCTGCAAAACCAGTGACGAATTTGCATATGCAATCGGTGATTGCACCAACCACCCCAACAGTCTGTTGGGGCAGCGACTACGTCTCGAATGTGTGCACAACGCACTGGAACAGGCAAAAACCGCGGCGCGCAATATTTGCGGCGATGATTTCGAATATGCGCAGGTACCGTGGTTCTGGTCTGATCAATATGACCTTAAGCTTCAGATCGCGGGTATTTCCGGCGGCTTTGATCAAACGGTGCTGCGAGGCGAGCCGGCGAGCCGGGCGTTTTCCTGCCTCTATCTTCGCGCCGGACAGTTGATTGCCATCGACTCGATTAACTCGCCCAAAGACTTCATGCAATCCAAGGCATTGATCGGCAATCATGCGGTCATCAGCCCGGATGTACTGGCCAATGTGGATCTGGCGTTAAAGGATATGGTGTAGGGATTTCACCATTCGCCCTGGCGGCCCTGTGCGCTGCCCAATATTTGTGGCCGCTCAAGGCACTACGAACTCGCCATAATTAACATCGAATTATGACCGAGGTTGTTTCAAAAGAAACTTCCGTTATCGAAATTCAGCCCGGTCCACTAAAGAACAGACGCCCAGAGCCGATATGAAATATAACGGCGACAAATCCGTCCTGTGCCCTCAACGAGTATGCAGACATCGTGTAATTGCAATGAGATTATTACTCCCCCTACTGTTAGCTGGATGCGCAACAATTTCAACGGAAGAGCTGTACACCGAATTGGGAACTTGTATATCGGCAGGGCAAAATTGCGAGGAAATTCAGGCGCGAGTCAACAGCCGTGAGAACCTGTTGCAATATCGCGAGAACGCGAAGATGATCTGTCCTGATGGATATGTTGCTCATTGCGACACTAGTAATGAGGGGATGCGGTTCTCGACGCACTGTAAAACCAGTGGAATATGTCTGTATTTCTCGCCGGGCCGTGGGAGACATGCTGGCCTTGCATTGGTAAGGACATAGCGAACCTTATCAGTACTCCAGGATCTCCGGCACTGGCTGCTTATCGAGCAAAGGCCGCGGCAACGGCTTTCTTGGCATGAGTTCGTTGCGATTGGCCGTGTGGTAAACCACTGCCGCCATGACGGCGGCGGCCATGCATCATGCCAACGATTTTTTCGCTGGCCTGTGGTTCGCGACGCAACCACGTTGATGCGCTGTGTGCGGCCTCCATGCCCGGCATGTAGTGGCGGCAGTCGAGATAAATCGTCAACGTCCGTGGACGGTGCTCCTGCGGGATATGCGAGAAATACTTGACGATAGCCAACAGGCCCAACGCACCATTGTCCTGCGTAATCGATGGCCCGTCGGTGTGATTGACTAGAACGATCTGCTCGTCGGCCGGCGTGCCGTAGCCCTTGCCGGGCAGGTATGCGATGAGTTGATAGGCTTCGGCTGGCTCTAACGTTGCTTCGAGTCTCAGTGTTGCAGACTTACCCGCTTTCGCATCGTCGATGACTTGAGCGCCGTCTTCTCTCGAGAGAATTAAGGTTGGCGCTCTTGACCGAGGCCCACTCGTGAGCCTCATTAGTGGTAACGATCCAATCTGGATTGAGGTCTGTAAACTTATCGGAGTATGGATCGCCGGAGTTCGAGCAGGCTGTGAAACAAAACGCAGTCAATAACAGCGAGATGGGAATTTTCATCAACGCCCTTTTACGACGCAGGCAACGCCCGTACCTACTGCGTCGCGTTGGTTTAGCTCGTCGAAGAGTGACATTGCCTTAGTTAGTTATGTCTTTGGCCAGGCGAATGCCCAGAAACTGCCATCGCTGGTGAGGATAGAAAAAGCTGCGCACGCTGGCGCGCATGTGATCGGTCGCTGTTGCGCAAGAGCCGCCGCGCACCGTCATCTGGCCGGACATGAATTTGCCATTCGATTCGCCTAGCGCTCCGGGCAATGGTACGAATCCGGGATAGGGCAGGTACGCCGAGGACGTCCACTCCCATACGTCGCCGAACAATTGTGAACCGGCGGCGGCAACCGGATGCCAGTAATTCGATTCCTGGAAGTTGCCGCTGATCTCTTCCGCATCGGCCGCGAGCTCCCATTCTGCTTCGGTCGGCAGGCGAGCGCCGGCCCACTTCGCGTAAGCGAATGCCTCGTAATAGCTGACATGGGTAACGGGTGCATGCAGATTGAGATCGCGTTTGCCACCGAGCGTAAATTCGGCATCGAGCCCCTCCGTCCAGTAAAGCGGTCGATTCCATCCCTCGCGGTTGATGGTCGCCCAGCCATCGGAATGC
>JADFKA010000136.1 GCA_022565135.1 Pseudomonadota bacterium | reverse complement strand
CCGAAGCCCGCATCGGCATGCACTCCAGCAGCCGCAACTCCGAGGTTATCCACGCCGGCATTTACTATCCAGAGCACTCGCTCAAGGCGCGGCTGTGTGTGCGGGGCAGGCAGTTGCTTTACCACTATTGCGCCGATCGTAATGTGGATCATCAACGTATCGGTAAATTGATCGTTGCCACGCGGAAAAACGAGCTGGATAAGCTGCGCAAGATACAACAGCAAGGACTAAAGAACGGTGTCGACGATTTGCGAATGATGAGCGCCGATGAGATTGGTGAAATTGAACCCAACGTCGAATGCGTCTCTGCATTGTTATCGCCGTCAACCGGCATCGTTGATTCGCACACATTGATGCTCGCGATGCAGGCAGACATTGAAGCGCATGGCAATGAGGTCGTCTTGAATAGCGAAGTGACGAATCTGAAATTGGAAGGGCAAGGCCTCCGATTCGAATGCGGCGGTGAAGTGTTCGCTTGTAAGACGTTGGTGAATTCGGCGGGACTTGGGGCGGTGCAACTTGTCCTGAGTGGAAATCGCCCGCGTGGCGGGCTCCTACAGAATGCGGAAGGATCGATACCTGTAGGAGCCCGCCACGCGGGCGATTTCCCCGGGCTCTTGCAGCAATATTTGGCGAAAGGTCATTATTTTGCATACCGAGGCAAGTCGCCGTTCAAACATCTGATTTATCCGCTGCCGATCGATGGTGGACTTGGCATTCATGCTACGAATGATCTGGCAGGAATCACCCGATTCGGGCCAGACGTAATCTGGATTGATGAAGTCGATTACGACTTTGATGAAAATCGCAAGCCAGAATTCGTTGCAGCGATCAGACGCTATTACCCGGGTCTTGACGAGAGCAAGCTATCGCCTGACTACACGGGTGTGCGACCGAAACTGCACGGACCTGGAAAACCTGCTCCAGACTTCGTCATTCAGGGTGCGGCGGATCACGGTGTGCGCGGCCTAGTTAACTTAATCGGCATCGAGTCGCCCGGGTTGACATCTTGTCTGGCGATTGGGGAATACGTTAGCGGGCTCCTACAGCCGACCGGTTTCTGCACAGGGTAAACATAATCTCCGTCGCACTTTCGAGACAGGTTTTTTCCTCTGAAATTAGTGCTACCGTTGCATCCGAATACTGAAACAGGGCAAACCAATCGAAAGGTTGGGACGCAAAGCTACCGGTCTACGGGTATTAATCCTAGGACAGCGGAGTCGCCAGTTAAAAAACCGCTTCCGGCATATTCATGCCTGTGCTTTGACGATCTAATTTCATCCTCGATAAGGGTTGCCCGCTTGAATACAAGCAGGAGCGCAACCCATGCATGGAACGCGGGGAATCAGGCATATCCGCCACGCGGCAATATTCGCCGCGACGGCGATCGCGATGAGCGGCTGCCTGGAAAACGGCGGTAGTTTTTCCCAGGACTATGCGGAGATCGTTACCAACAATAGTTTATCTGGCAGCGTTGGCGATGGACCTGTCGTTGGCGCAGTCGTTAAGATCAGACGCAGCGACGGTGAAATGCTCACGCAGGTTGCCAGTGACGCAAATGGAAACTATGGCGTTTCCATTCGCACCAAAGCCAAGAATTATCCGCTGACGATCGAGGCACTCGGCGGCGTCGACCTCGTGACAAACAATGCGCCGGATTTTGACCTGGCCGGAGCAGTAGTCGAGTTCGATGACATTACGATCGGCAACGTAAATCCTTTCACAACCATTGCCGTCGAGATTGCGCGCGAATTACCTGGCGGGCTCAGCCCGGAAAACATTTTGGCGGCTGAGTCCTATGTAACTGCCGCGTTGAGCAGTGGTTTGTCGACCCTCATCGATACAGGACCCTTGAGCACCCGCATCGATGCGACGAACATTGCCGAGATAGTCAAGTCATCCGAATCACTCGCCGAGATCATCCGGCGTACACGTGACTTGATCCTCTTGAACGGTCGGTCCACCTCGGGCAACCAGGTACTGCGCGCGCTTGCATCCGACCTCACCGATACGATTATTGACGGCGTTGGTGGTTCGCGCACTGAGCCAAGGACCTCCGCGATCGCGACGGTTGTTGCAGTGGTGGTGTTCCTCGAGTCAATGCAGGATGAGTTGCACGTCAACGGGCAGGACGCGATGGCGGCGATGGATGCAGCGATCATGCGAGTGTCAGCGTCGTCTCCGAGCCGCATGACTGGTGACGTCAACGTCACCGGCGAAATGATCTATGCCGTGCGCATTGGTCTCATCGCTTGCCTGGCGGTCGAGAACAATTCCAGGATTGCGGACTTGCTGCTAGCATTCGGCGGCGTCCAACCGGGCATGGATTCGGTATTGATTCGGACGCTGTTGCCAGCCGACTATCGTCAGACTCTGGCAGCCGTACTGGACATGATTGCCAGTGCTGACGATGCGATCATCGCAACGATCAACACGGCGGTACGCGCCGGGATCGATGATTCGATTTTTAACCAGGCGCCGACAATCTTCGGCAGTCCTGCGACGTCAATCATCGCCGGGTCGAATTACTCCTTCACGCCGTCGGCGGCAGACCCGGAAGGGGACTTGCTGACCTTCAGTATCGTTAACCGACCCGGCTGGGCAAGCTTCAGCATCGCAACCGGGCGCCTGAGCGGCACACCCGCAATCGGCAATGCAGGGTCTTATAATAATATTGTCATCAGCGTGTCCGATGGCGAATTTTCTGCAAGCCTGGCAACTTTTGCCATCAACGTCGTCCACAGCAATTCAGCACCGACAATCTCCGGTAGTCCACCAGGACAGGTCAACGCGAATGAGCTTTACACGTTTACGCCAACTGCGAGCGATCCTGACGGCGACACACTGACGTTCTCCGTAGCCAACCTGCCAGGCTGGGCGAGCTTCAATACGGCCAGCGGAGGTATCTCGGGTACGCCTGGCGACGCCGATGTCGGTATCGCCAGCGACATCAGGATTACGGTGTCCGATGGCAGCGCCAGCGCGACACTTGGGCCGTTTTCGATAATGGTCACTGCGATCAGCCTGGGCTCTGCGACGCTCAGCTGGACGCCGCCGACTGAAAACGAAGATGGCACGGCGATAACTAATCTGGCAGGTTACCGGATCTACTGGGGTACGACGCCGGGCAGTTATCCCAAATCTGTCACCATTAATAACCCCGGCGTCGTGATGTTCGTCGTCGACAATCTCGTGCCCGGATCCTACGTGTTTGCCATTACGGCGTTCAATACCGCAGGCGTTGAGAGCGTGTATTCGAATACGGCAACCAAGATCGTGCTGTAGGAGCGGGCTCCTACAAACTATATCTGAGCCCCAGGTACGCGGTTCGCGGCAATCCCGGCCTGATGCCGGCCGGTCGCCGCGCCGCAATGTAGGATTCATCCAGCAGGTTGTCGAATTTGACATACGTCGAGAGCCTCGGCGTGAATTGCCAGGCGGCGATCAGGTTCCAAACCACGTGTGCGTTGACCGATTCCGCGGCAACATAGGCGCCTTGTCCGGCCATCGTGCGCAACTTGCCGATGTAGCTGGCTGCCAGGTTCAAGCGCCACTTCCCGGTCACAAGACCAGCCGACACACGCAGCTGGTGCTCCGGGATGTAGGGCAGTTCATCGCCGGTCGCAACGCTTCCCCAGGGATCGAATTCACTGTCAAACGCGCTGCCGAATTCGGCTTTGGTCGTCCACGTGTAGTCGAGGCGCAGCGGCACATCGATGCGGCCGACGGTCCAGTCGTAACTCGACTTCACCGCCGTCAAACTGATCACCGATGTTTACGCCACCCCCGGTTGATTCGGTCACGGTGCCGACGAGGTTGTCGTAGTCGTTGATGAAATAGATCGACTCGACACTCCAATTGCCGTTGTCGTAACGCGCGCCGGCCTCGATATTCAGGCTGCTTTCTTCGTCGGCCGTGCTGCCCGGCGCTGGCGGGTTGAAGCCCTTGTGTACGCCTGCCAGGAGGCGCCATGCAGGATTGAGCCGATATAGTACGCCCAAGCCCGGGATCACAGCCGAGACCGAATTTTCACCGATGCGCGTGGCACCCAGGCCGCGCGATGGATCGGCCGTCGAGTAATCGAGGCGCCGTAAATCGATATCTTCAACGCGCAGCCCCGGTGTCAGGATCCACTTGCCGGTTCGAATTTCGGTTTCGACAAAAAACGCACGCACATTCGCACGCGATACACGATTCGTTGCCGAACCCGGCGCGCCCGTTGTCGTCAGCACGAGTGCGCCGTCTTCCATGCGGTAGGCATTCTCGTGCTGAAAACGATCTTCTGCATCTTTGTGAATTCTAAAACCCGCGGTCAGCGCAATGTCGTTATCACCAAAGCCGAAGTCCCATTCAAGTTGCGCCTGTATACCTTGCGAATCATAGCTGCGATTGTTGGCGCGCTTGGTGATGGCATCATCGGGGCTCGTGTTGCCTTTGAGGTAGCCGAGCGCAATGTCATGCGTTGCGGAAGTCATTACGGTACGCTGTGATCTTGCCACGCCAGTTATTACGCGGGTCGATGACATAACTGAGCTGATACTGCGTGTGTTCGCTGTCGAAAACGTCGCCCGCGGATGCCGCGTAACGCCGGTTCGTATCGATTGCGTAATCGTCTTCGGTCAGGCCGAGATAGGTCTCGTCTGATGTTTGCTGCGTATAGCCAGTCTTGAATCGCAAACTCTGATACACAGCTTCGCCAGGATCACTGTCGATTTGCAGCTTCGCTATGTAGTCTTCAAGCACGAAGCCCGTGTTGCCGCCAACGGGGCCGTCAATGTGTTTGAACCCGTCGCTTGCGCTTTGCACGGTCTCCAGCAACCACGAAACTCGCTCGCCGCGGCTGCCAAAATTAAGGTGTGCATCGTTAGTATTGTACTCGCCAGCGCGCAGATCGATCCTGCCGCCCGCGGCATTCGGAATCGGTGTCGAAATCATGTTGATCGCGCCACCCGTCGTTCGCGGGCCTACGATTACAGCGGCAGGACCTTTGAGTACCTCGAGCGCATGCATGCGCCGCGGCGTCGGAAAATAATAGGCCGAGGGGGCGGAGTAGGGGGCCGGCGCGATCAGCACGCCGTCTTCGAGCAATGCGATGCGCGCGCTGCGATCGAGGCCTGAACCACGAATACCGATGTTCGGCCGTAGCCCGAAACCCTCTTCTTCCTGAACGTACACACCGGGCACGCTGCGCAACACACGCAGAATGTCGGTCTCGATAAACACGTCGAGTTCTTCGCTATCGATGACGTGGGCAGAGCCTGGTACGTCGGCCACATCGCTCGCGTGGCCGATAATCGTTACCGTATCAATCAGTTCGGCGGGTTGCCGCTGGTCGGCGTCCTGCGCCGCTGCTGCCGCGCAAACAGCAATCAGAGCCGCGCAAAGGCTGGCGCGGCCGGCAGAATTGAAGTGGTTTTGCATGGCGCTGAATAGCTTGCTCATCATTTGGCGAAATTTTAATGCAAATGAGAATGATTCGCAACTGCGATTAAAACCTATGGTTGCAAAAATCTGCTCTGCCTCGCCGGAGCGGGTTCCTGCAGACAGCCCTACCCAGCTCACACAAGTCAGTGTGACCTAAAGCCTCCACAG
>JADFKA010000135.1 GCA_022565135.1 Pseudomonadota bacterium | reverse complement strand
GCCTGTTTACTCCACGTCGTCAATCCACGCGATGGACGGCAGGTCGAACAGCGACCTCAATGGCATTATGTTTGCTGATACTCCCTGGATTATTGCGCCGCATAGCTGGATTGCACATTTGCCCGCGCTGTATCAGGAGCATTGGCCCGAAGAACGTCGGCTCGGGCGGCTACACGCCATGGGCTACGACGCCTATCACCTGATCGCCGCACTATTCGCGACGCGAAGCAATCCAATGCAGGAAATTGATGGCGCAACAGGCAAATTGTATCTCGACGCTGATGGCCGTATACGCAGGCGCATGGCCTGGGCACAATTCCAGAATGGCGAGCCCATCGCTTTGCCGGAGATCGAAAGCGCAGGCGGGCCCATTCAGGACATTAGTCATGATCCTGAAATGCTGTTGCCAGACGCGGCCGATGATGAATCGTGGTTCGACGCAACACACGAGCTGTAGGCAGCGACGCTGAAAATTTCGCTTTCCATTTCCTGCAACGAAAAGGCCTGATTCCCGTCCGGCGTAATTTTCGATGCCGTTTCGGCGAGCTCGACCTGATCATGCAGGACGGCCGATGTCTTGTTATCGTTGAAGTGCGGTTTCGAGGCAGCAAGTCGTTCGTGACAGCCGGGCTGACCATCGACAAGCGTAAACAGCGCAAGCTCATTCGCACCACGGCTATGTTTCTGGCATGGAATGCACAGTTCGTCAATAAGCCCGTGCGCTTCGACGTCGTCGGCATCAATGCCGACGCGCGGGGCCATCAAAGCATCGAATGGATCAAGGACGCGTTCCGTCCCAACGACGCATCCCTCTAGACAGTCTGTGTGAGCCCACTCCCGTCAAGTGCGAGACACGCGGGCGCCTTGAGTGGTGGCCCCGACACGGTAGCTCCTCTCGCTCAATGTCGCTTCGACGTCCCTGTCTTGCTCCAATCGGCGCATCCTCGCTCTCGCTGTCCCTGCTCCGCTCGGCTTCGACGACGCTCGACGAGCCACCGTATCGTGGCCGCCCGCCGATCTTCGTAGGGACGGCAGGAGGGACGTTCTTTGCCGGAAATAAAGCGCAGCGCAGCGAGCCATTCCGGCAAGGAATGTCCGGACTGCCGGCCGTGCACCAGTCATGGGAGGACGCCGAGCGAGGTTAAGCGCGAGCAAATACCCGGTGCCGTGCCCGTGCGATGCAGTCGTCCAGACTGCCGGCCGTGCGCTAGTCGGGGCCGCTATTCAGGCGCGCGCTACGACAGTTCAGACGACGAGTAATGCCAT
The DNA here is from genome assembly GCA_022565135.1 of Pseudomonadota bacterium. Classification (GTDB taxonomy): domain Bacteria; phylum Pseudomonadota; class Gammaproteobacteria; order Steroidobacterales; family Woeseiaceae; genus UBA1847. The sequence continues at coordinate 4,366 of JADFKA010000135.1, read as the reverse complement.
GAAATCATCGACGGCCGTGGCGGCCAGCTTGTCACGGTCGGCGCACAACGCGTCGAGCTCGGCCCACTGCTTGTCTTTCAGTCTCGGTGACAGGCTGTCGGCAAATTTCTGCTTGAGGATCGGGATGCCTTCCTCCCTTCGTTCGCGATGGCCAATCGGGACATTTACTGCAACGCGCTCGGTACTCGTACCGTCAGTGAAAAAAATCTGTAGCGCATTGCCAATGTAGCGCTTGTCGGTATCGAAATAGTCCTTCGTGAATTGTTTGTTTTCCCGCACTTCCATCTTCTCGCGTAGCGCATCGATCCGCGCATCGCTTGCGATATCGTCTTCATAATCGGCAGCGGTCAGGCGACCGAAGATCAATGGCACCGCCGCCATATACTGGATGCAATGATCGCGATCGGCCGGATTGTGCAGCGGCCCGGTCTTGTCGATGATTCGAACTCCTGCCTCCTGGGTTTCAATGACAACCCTTTCGATCTCGTCAATGCGGTCCCTGACCTGCTCATGCAATGTAATGCACGCCTCGACGCAGGTTTGCGCATGGAATTCGGCCGGAAATGAAATCTTGAACAACACATTTTCCATAACGTAACTACCATAGCCACGCTGGAAACCGAAGCGCTTGCCTTTGAACAAGACGTCGTAGAAACCCCATGTCTTTGCTGACAGCGCTGACGGGTAACCCATCTCGCCCGTCATTGCGATGAACGCCAGGCGCACGGCCCGGCTGGTAGCGTCGCCCGCGGCCCAGCTTTTGCGTGAACCCGTATTCGGTGCATGCCTGTATGTGCGTAGCGCGCCCCCATCGATCCAGGCATGCGACAGCGCATTCAAAACCTGCTCCCGATCGCCGCCAAGCATGCGTGTAACTACAGCCGCCGACGCGACGCGCACGAGTAGTACATGATCGAGACCGACGCCGTTATAGCTATTCTCGAGTGCGAGCACGCCCTGGATTTCGTGCGCCTTGATCATCGCTGTCAATACATCATGCATCGTCAGTGGAGCCGCGCCCGCCGCCCGATTTTGCCTGCTCAGATAATCCGCCACGGCCAGAATGCCGCCGAGATTGTCGGACGGATGTCCCCATTCGGCAGCGAGCCAGGTGTCGTTGAAATCGAGCCAGCGATTCATTGTGCCGATGTTGAACGCCGCCATGACCGGTTCGAGTTCGTACGACGTTCCGGGAACTCGCGCACCACCCGACAATGTGGCGCCTGCAACGACAGGGCCAAGCAGCTTGGTGCAAGCCGGAAACTCCAATGCCAGAAAACCGCAGGCAAGTGTGTCCATGAGACAGTAATGCGCAGTCTTGTATGCAAGCTCGCTATCGATGCTCTTGTCGCAGACAAAATCGGCAATGTCGGCGAGTTCCGGGTCCCAGTCAGGACGCTTCGTCGAGCGCATGTCAATCGTGGACATGATGTCTCCGCAACTTCATGCCGTTGCGTCGCGCATTAATCACGGTCTTCCATGGCCACCCAGGACCGCAGATCCGGGCCAATGTATTCGGCCGCCGGACGAATCAGCTTGTTGTCCGCGCGTTGTTCCATGACGTGTGCTGCCCACCCGGTGATGCGCGAGCAAACGAAGATCGGCGTAAACAGGTGGGTTGGAATGCCCATGAAGTGGTACACCGTCGCCGCATAGAAATCAGCATTTGCAAACAGCTTCTTCTCATCCCACATGACTTTTTCGATCGCCTCCGAAATGGGGTAGAGCAACGTATCGCCCGCATTGTCTGCAAGCGCTTTCGACATTTTCTTGTTCACCGTGTTGCGCGGGTCCGAAGTTGTGTACACGCGATGACCGAAGCCCATTATCAGGTCCTTGCGCTCCAGCATTTCATGAACGCCGGCAGACGCAGCGTCGGCGGAGTCGAACATTTTGATAAGCGCCATCGCTGCCTCATTCGCACCACCATGCAATGGACCGCGTAACGCTCCGATGGCACCGGTGACTGCAGAGTGCATGTCGGACAATGTGCCCGTGATAACGCGCCCCGCGAATGTTGATGCGTTGAACTCATGTTCGGCGTAGAGAATCAATGTCGTGTCCAGACTCTTTCTGTCCAGCTCGGATGGGGCCTCGTCGTGCAACATGTGCAGCAGATGTCCGGCGATGCTGTCATCATCGGTTTCTGTATCGATACGCACGCCATCGACGTGGAAACGATGCCAATACAAAAGCATCGAGGGCAAGCACGCAAGCAGTCTGTCCGCAACGTGTAATTGGTTGGAGAAGTCGCCCTCGGGTTCAATGTTGCCGAGAAAAGAAACTCCCGTTCGCATCATATCCATCGGCAAGGCGTCTGCGGGCACCATCTCGAGCACGGTCTTCAGGGCTTCGGGCAATCCTCGCGAGGCCTTTATTTTTTTGATGTAACCGCTTAGCTCGGCCGGATTTGGCAATTTGCCGTGCAACAACAAGTAGGCCACTTCTTCGAAGCTGGCATTGTCCACCAGATCATAAATATCATAGCCGCGATAGGTCAGGCCGGCACCTTCTTGGCCGACGGTGCAAATATGCGTCTGGCCTGCGTTTACCCCGGCCAGTCCCCCGGTCTTCTTACTTGCTGCCATCTGTCTCTCCAGTCTGCATTTCTTCATCGGCAAACAGCTCATCTATCTTGTCTTCGTAAGCCTGGTAATCAAGCACCTCGTAGAGCTCCTCTCGCGTCTGCATGTTGTCGACTGACGCCGCCTGGGTACCATCTGCCCGCAGTGTTTCGTATACCTGTGTCGCCGCTTTCGCCATAGCGCGAAAGCCGCTCAACGGGTACAAGGTCATGCGCACACCGACGGTCGCAAGTTGCTCCGTCGTGAACAGCGGTGTCCTGCCGAACTCAGTCACATTTGCGAGTACCGGAACCGCAATCACGTCGGCAAACTGCCTGTACTCGTCCAGCGTCGTCAGGGCTTCGGCAAATATCATATCGGCGCCTGCCGCAACATAAGCGCCAGCGCGATCCAGCGCCGCTTGCTGACCTTCGACAGCGTGAGCGTCGGTTCTTGCCATGATGACGAACTGATCATCATCGCGCCCGTCAACGGCCGCCTTGATGCGATCACACATTTCCCCGGGCGTCACCAGCGCTTTGCCCGGCCGATGTCCGCAACGTTTCGCCGCCACCTGATCTTCGATGTGACACCCGGCGGCGCCGGCACGAGCCATCTCACGAATCGTACGCCTGATCATGAACGCACCACCCCAGCCTGTATCTGCATCGACAAGTAACGGCACATCGGTCGCGTAACTGATCCGGCGTATGTCTTCACAGACGTCGTTCAATGTCGTCATCGCAAGATCAGGCAAGCCGAAAGACGCATTCGCAACGCCCGCGCCAGACAAATAGATCGCTATGAAACCAGCCCTTTCGGCCAGCAACGCCGCATACGCGTTGATCGTGCCGACAATTTGCAGCGGCCGCTCTGCGTCGAGCGCCGCGCGGAATCGTGCTCCTGCACTCATGCGCTATGTCCTCCAGGATGGTCTCAGGCCAACAGACTGGTTTTTAATCGGGATTAGAATAATTTGGTGGCGATTCTAAACCACCGAAGGGTCGTTCCCCAAATAGTTTGGTGGTTCTAATGGCATTGGAGTACCCCTTCGGGTACTCAATGCCAGATGGTTGCAGGCGGTTGCTCAATGCCCGGCATTTACGATTGCCCGCTTAGCTTGGTACAGGTCTTCGACCGAGGTAAAGCGCAGCACAGCGAGCTCCCGTCAAGCGGGATCGAGACACCAGGGAGAAGAATATGTCGTGCCCGGCCTGCTTTTAGCTGATACGAACCACCGTGCGTCCGGTCACGGTGCCGTCGATATAGGCCTGGAAATGGTTTGGAAGGTCTTCGAATACGATGCTCCGGTCGCTGATAGTGTCGAGGTGTCGGGGCTTGAGATCGCCGCCGATACGCGACCAGACCGCAAGCCGAAGATCGCGCGGCGTATCGACCGAATTGATGCCGAGCAAACACACTGCGCGCAGAATAAATGGTAGAACGGTCGTTTTCAGCGCCGGACTTGCCGCGAGGCCGATGCTCGCGATATTGCCGCCGTAATCCATCGTGCGTGTAAGCCAGGTCAGGTAATCGCCGCCAAGATTGTCAACTGCCCCGGCCCATTGCGTTTTCTCCATCGGCCGCTTGCCGAGATCGATATCGTCTCGCAGCAGAATGCTGCGCGCACCAATGCTCTTTAAGTACTCTTCCTTGCCGGCCTTGCCGGTCATCGCCACGACTTCGTAACCGCGGCCGTCGAGCATATCGATTGCAACACTGCCAACACCGCCTGTCGCTCCGGTGACGACAACCGGTCCATTTTCAGCTGCCTGACCGTTCTGTTCCATGCGATGAATTGC
>JADFKA010000134.1 GCA_022565135.1 Pseudomonadota bacterium | reverse complement strand
CCGGTTTCTGGCTGCACATGAACGCAAGGGCGCGGTCGCATGAAATTGCTCGCGCTCGAGGAGCAGCCGCGTGAGCACACGAAGCTGCTGATGCCAATGATTCGATCGGTACTTGAAGAATCCGGTGTGCAGCTAAAGGACCTCGAGGCGATTGTGCTCGGCAATGGCCCGGGCTCATTCATCGGTATGCGAATTGCGACGTCGGTGGCCCAGGGGCTGGCGTTCGGCTCGGGGCTCAAGATCGTGCCGGTCTCATCGATGGCGGCCGTCGCGGCTGAAGTTTTTGCGATTCACGACGCTGCCGTTGCCGTCGTTACCCAGGACGCGCATATGCACGAAGTGTATCTTGGCATTTACAAGCGTGGACCGGATAATCTTCCCGAACCGATCTGCCCTGAACGCTTGCACGGTGACGAGACCATTACCGAGCTCGATCCGGCAACTGCCTCGGTAGCAGCAGGATTTGGCTGGCAGCGCTATCCGGATTTATTTGCGCACAATCGTGACCGGCTCAAAGGTGTCGTAGAAATTCTCCACCCACGGGCGCGTTACTTGCTGGCTCTTGGAGCCGCTCAGTACCGCAACGCGATGGCACTGGAGCCGCAGGATGTTGTACCTGCCTATCTGCGGCAAAAAGTCGCCGAAAAACCGGTTTCCCGGCCGTAGTCGGCCTGCTATACCGTCGCGCGAAGATCGGATAACGAGACTTATAAGTATGCACTTGATCGCCAGGATGCTGTCCGGTCTTATTATTGTCTTGCTCTCGTCTGCGGTGGTGCCTGGCGAGGAGGTCGGAGAGGGCTGGTCCGACAGAATCGATATCAAGGGCGACTTTCGATTGCGACACGAAGTCATTGATGAAGATGGCGAGGAGCGTCACGAACGCGGTCGCTACCGGGCGCGGTTGGCCATGTTTGCGCAAGTGCACCCGAACTTGGAAATCGTCTTGCGGATCGCTTCCGCGGCCGACAATCCCGTCTCGAGGAACGTGACATTCGACGGCGGATTTCAGATCGAGAATATTGGCTTCGACCTGGCCTACGTGGACTGGGTTGCTGCATCCCGACTGCATGTCATCGGCGGCAAGATGGAGAATCCATTTTATAAGGTCGGCGGTTCGGCATTGATCTGGGATGGTGACCTCAACCCTGAAGGGCTAGCGGCCAAATACCACGCGGGTAAGATCTTCGCTACCGTGGCCGGATTTTTGATAGAGGAACGGTCTTCAGCTGATGATTCAATGCTATATGCGGCGCAAGTCGGCGCTGAATTCAACGTTAGCGATGCCAGCAAACTAACGGCCGGTATCGGCTATTTTGCATTTACCAATATGGTGGGCAATAAACCGTTTTTTGACGCCGGACCAAGGGGCAACTCAGTCGACCTCGAGGGCAACTACGTGGTCGGCTATGAGGATGTCGAATTTTTCGCGCAACTGGATACGAATGTCGGTGATTGGCCATTGTCCGTTTTTTTACATCTCTTGCGAAACAACGCAGCCAGTGAACAAGACACCGCTTATGCGGTCGGTGCCAGGTTTGGCGCGTCCAAGGCCAAGGGCGACAAGGAATTCATCTGGATCTATCGGGACATTGAAGCAGACGCCGTGGTTGGAACAATCATTGACTCGGACTTCGGCGGCGGCGGCACGGACTTGTCCGGGCATGTATTCAAAGGCAAGATTGCCGTGACTGATACAATTACCCTCAGTGGCACGTTCTACCGGAACAGCGTTGATAGATTCCAGGGAATTGAGCACGACTACAATCGCGTCCAGATTGATGTTGAATTCAAGTTCGATTGAACCAATATTTGGAAAATCAAACTAAGCAATCATGACTATTCCTGATAAACGCCTCGTGAATCTGGCTGGTTTTCTAGCGTGTGCGGGAATGATGGCGTACGCGTTGTATGCGCAATTCCAACTTTACCTCGACCCTTGTCCGCTGTGCATTTTTCAACGTGTGGCAGTCATCGGTCTTGGCATCGTGTTCTTGCTGGCCACACTGCACAATCCATCAGCTTGGGGCAGCCGCGTGTACGTCGCACTGCTGGCACTCGTCACGGCTGGCGGTGTGGCGGTTGCTGGCCGACATGTATGGTTGCAAAACATCCCGCCAGACGACGTACCGTCCTGCGGGCCCGGTCTGGGCTACATGCTCGACAATTTTCCGCTTGACGATGCGCTGCGCATGGCATTCACGGGCTCTGGCGAATGTGCGGAAAGCCACTGGCAATTGCTGGGGCTGTCCATGCCAGCGTGGGTGCTGATCGCGATTGCAACCCTTGGCGGCGTTGGTATTTGGAATAACCTCAGAAAATAATTGTGGGAATGTGGGCGGCCGCTGTAGAAGCCCACTGCCGTTACTCTTTCTAATTAAAAAGACTAGCGACCGCGAGATCCCAATCCATGCGATCGCCGGCATACCACTGCGCGGCAGGGGTATCAGAGTTGATGTTCTGCTCGAAGAACTCGCGATCCATCCATGCTTTGAGGTCGACATCGTCGATCGTGGGTAGTGCGGACCAGGTCGGCAGCGGCGCTTGTCGCTGATCTTTGAAGACGATCTCACCGTCTTTGGATTTCTTGCAAGCGAAACCGCCTTCGTGCACGAGGTGATGGTGGCGCCGACACAGCAGCACCAGATTGTCGAGACTCGTTGCACCGCCGTCGGCCCAGTGCTGGATGTGATGACCATCGACGAATCTGTCGTTCGTGCAGCCCGGGAAACGGCATCCCTTGTCGCGAAAACGTAATGCGCGGTGCAATGCCGGTGGAATGGAACGTGTTTTTCGCCCAATTGACAACGGTTCGCCGTTTTCGGCCTCTTTGATGCCCAGGATGGAACAATCACAGGCGATTCGTCTCGATGTTTCCGCGGAAACGTCAACGTCCTCAGATTGGAGCACCCCATTGTTGCGCTCGCCGCCAACATGCACCACCACCTGGTAACGGTCGGCCGTCGCATTGGCTACCGGTTCTGAATTCATGTAGGTCTCTGCAACCTCGGCCAGCGCATCGGCGCGCCGGGTGGCAATCGGCGCAGGCTTCGATGACGTTGCCGCGGCAACATCTGTCTTGAATTGCTGCTCCATGGCCATCTCCAGGGCCTTGATGATGAGCGCCCCTTGTTCGGCCGGGAAACGGCCCTGGATGACAAGACAACCATCGTAGTCGTAGTAATAGTCCAGCTTACGGTTGTCGTAATTCTCCCTTGCGACCTCGGTATCCTGCAAACGCCTGGCACGGCGGAACTTGGAGACGAGCTTTTCGACATGATAAGCGGTGCCATGCCTGGCGATCATGAGCAGAAAGTCTTCATTGGACTCATCGGCGATGCGTGTCATGGCCCGTACCTTGGAGTAGCTGAGCGCACCGCTGGCAAAGCGTGCATCCATCTTCGCCAGCTTGCCCAGCGCATGCGCCACACGCACGCGCTCCCGCGCCGTGTTCATGTCGATACCGCACTTGAAATTGAGCCAATGAGCGCAGGTATGAAAGCCCAGCCATTCCCAGCCCTTGTGTGCATCGAACTCGCGGATCAGCGTCAACAAGCGATGCTCGGCGGCATAGAGGTAACTGCACAGTTCGCTGATTTCGGCACCCAGGCGTTCGCTCTTTTCGCGACCCGGTGATGTCGTTGGACCGATGCTTGCGAGTGCCGTGGTCATGGTTCCCTCCTGGCATTCAGACTACCTGTATATTTATACAGTATAGTTGTAACTCACTGGTTTTGCAAGGAAAACAGGCGATTTTTGGTCGTTCGAGGAGACGTCCTACATCGAGTTCCTACAAGAGCATCAACTCCATTATGCGTTGATACATCGCCGTCAAGGTGATCACATCTTCGATACGTACGTGTTCGTCAATTTGGTGTATCGATGCATTCAGCGGCCCGAGTTCAACAACATCGGCGCCGGCGGGCGAGATGAAACGGCCATCCGAAGTACCGCCGCCCGTGGAAAGTTCGGGCGACTTGCCGGTTTTCTCGGTCACGGCCTGGCTGACGGCGTCAATGAGCTTGCACGGCTTGGTCAGAAAAGGCTTGCCGGATAGGTGCCAGTCAAGTTCGTAATCGATCTCATGTGAATCGAATACCTCGCGCACTTTGGTCTGCAGGCTTTCGTGATTCCATTGCGTTGAATAGCGCAAATTAAATCGTGCATTCAGTTCACCCGGCGTGATGTTCGGCGTACCAGCACCCGCGTGAAGGTCAACAACCTGAAAGCTCGTTGGCGGAAAGTCTTTGTTGCCCTGGTCCCACTCGATCGCGTGCAACTCATCCAGAACAGGCGCAAAACGGCGGATCGGATTATCGGCATGCTGCGGGTAGGCCACGTGGCCTTCAATTCCATGCACTTTGAGCATGCCGCTCAATGAGCCACGGCGGCCAATGCGGACGGTATCGCCAAGCGTCTCTTGACTGCTTGGTTCGCCGATCACACACCATTCGATGTGCTCGCCACGTGCGCTGAGAGACTCGATGACCTTGAGCGTGCCGTCGCGTGCACGACCTTCTTCATCACTCGTAATCAGCAACGCCAGGCTGCCGTCATGATCAGGATGCGCATCAATGAAAGCCTCAAGCGCAACGATCATTGCAGCAAGGCCACTCTTCATGTCGGCGGAGCCCCGGCCATATATCATTCCATCGCGCACCACCGGTTCAAACGGATCACTATGCCACTCGTCTGCGTCGCCGGGCGGTACCACATCCGTATGTCCCGCGAAACATAGTACTGGTGACGAGTTTCCGCGTCGGGCCCAGAGATTGGCAACGTCACCGAAAGGCATCGATTCACACGCAAAACCGAGTTGTGACAACCTTTTGGTCAGAATTTTCTGACAGCCTGCATCGTCGGGTGTGATCGAGGGGCGGCGTATGAGATCGCACAGCAGCGAAATCGCCGGATGATCGATTGTGGTTTGTTCTGCGGCTGTCATTTAGTGTGCGAGTTGCTGCAATGCGCTATTGCGCTATCTCATTTTTTCGAGGAAAACCGAGAAACGCTGCTCAGAGAATCCGACGGCAATAAATTCTTTGGCTTCGAGAACGGGTCGTTTGATCAGCGTTGGTCGGTCGATCATCGCCGCTAGAGCACGGTCGCGCGTCATGTCAGCACGATCAACTTCGGGTATCTTGCGCCAGGTCAGGCTTTTCTTGTTTAAGAGTTTTTCCCAGCCGATGCGATCGGCCCAGCGTTCAAGCATTTGAATATCGAGACCGTCATCGCGAACATCGTGAAATCGGTACTCAATTTTTTGGGCCGTCAGGAATCGGCGCGCTTTCCTGCACGTGTCACAGCTATTTATTCCGTACACCGTCAGCACAGTAATATTGCCTTAGTCTGCATTGCGCAGCAGGTCATTGAGGCTTGTTTTTGCGCGAGTCTTTGCATCAACGTGTTTAACAATAATGGCACAGTTCAACGAATATTTTCCGTTCTTTGACGGCAGGCTGCCCGGAACGACGACCGAGCCGGCCGGGATACGGCCGTAACTGATCTCATCGGTTTCACGATCATAGATGCGGGTACTCTGCCCAATGTAAACACCCATCGAAATGACCGAACCGCGTTCAACAATGACTCCCTCCACGATTTCCGAGCGTGCACCGATAAAGCAGTCGTCT
>JADFKA010000133.1 GCA_022565135.1 Pseudomonadota bacterium | reverse complement strand
GGCGGTTGAACTCAGAGATGGCGACCAGTCGCGCTATCTCGGCAGGGGTGTGCGCAACGCTGTAGCCAACGTAAACGGTCCATTGCGTGATGCATTGCTGGGCGTGTCTTTTGATGATCAGCGTGCCGTCGATCAGTGCATGATCGATCTCGATGGCACGGACAACAAGGCGCGACTGGGCGCCAACGCATTGCTCGCAGTTTCCCTGGCCGCTGCCAAAGCGCAGGCAGTGTCCGAGGGCGTATCGTTGTTTCGACACATCGGTGATGGTACGACGATGCCGGTGCCGATGATGAACATCATCAACGGCGGCGTGCATGCCGATAACAGCGTCGATATACAGGAATTTATGATTATTCCCGTGGGTGCGCCGAACTTTGCCGAAGCTTTGCGCTATGGAACTGAAATTTTTCACGCGCTCAAGAGCGTTTTGCTCGAACAAGGCATGAATACAGCGGTTGGGGATGAAGGCGGCTTTGCACCCGATCTGCCATCGAATCGTGCGGCACTCGACACGATCATGACCGCGATCTGGCGTGCGGGGTTCAAAGTAGGCGACGATATTTTTCTCGGTCTCGATGTCGCAAGCTCGGAATTCTATACCGACGGTGTCTACAAGCTCGCATCAGAGGACCGCAGCTTCGATGCAGCTGGTTTCTGCGAATACCTGGCCGAACTTGCCGACAATTATCCAATTCTTTCGATCGAGGACGGCATGGACGAAGCCGACTGGGACGGATGGACGCTGCTGACAGACGCCATTGGCGATCGTGTGCAATTGGTTGGAGATGACCTGTTTGTCACCAACACGTCAATTCTCGCTCGCGGCATCAAGCAAGGTATCTGCAATGCAATCTTGATAAAACCTAACCAAATCGGTACCTTAACGGAGACTCTTGATGCAATTACTATGGCTGCAGACGCGAATTATGCGGCGGTGATCTCACATCGCTCGGGGGAGACCTCGGACAGCACGATCGCTGACATCGCTGTTGGCACGCGGGCGACGCAAATCAAGACTGGATCGTTATCGCGATCGGACCGCGTCGCCAAGTACAACCAGCTATTGCGCATCGAGGAAGAACTAGGTACCGATGCAGACTACGCCGGCAGTGCGGCGTTCTCGGTAGACGTGCCATAACAAACAGCTTGGGGTTCGTTTTGGGTAATATGCGCTGGCTGCTGGTATTGCTGGGAATCGTCGCGATGATCGTGCAGGGTCAACTGTGGTTCTCCGCCTCGGGATTCGGCAAGACGCGCGATCTGCGTGCTGCTGTCGTGGAGCAAACTGCGCAAAACGAGCTTTTGCGCGAGCGCAACCGGGCGCTCGACGCCGAGGTGATCAACTTAAAGCAAAGCTCTGAAGCTGCCGAGGAGCGTGCCCGCACCGATCTCGGCATGATTGGGCCGAACGAAACGTTCTACCAGGTCGTGCCTGCGTCCGACTGAGTCATTCCGTGCAGTCTATGCCGCAATGGGCTCATGCGCTGGGCCCGAGTCTGTTCACCGCCAGCATCCGCTCGTCTGCGTCTGACTTCATCGTGACCGAGGAACTGTCGATCGATTTTAGCGACGACGGCGAACATGATTTTCTGTGGATAGAAAAGACCGGCGCCAATACGCATTGGGTTGCCGAACGTCTGGCCGATCATGCCGGTGTGCCGGCCCGCGATGTTGGCTATGCAGGACTTAAGGATCGTCATGCGATAACACGCCAGTGGTTCAGTGTTCGCCGGCCGGGCCGCCACGATTCGATCTGGAATTCATTTGCGGCGGAGGGTGTGTGCATCCTCGACACGCGCCTGCATCGTCGCAAACTGCGGCGCGGCGCACACCAAGGCAATGCGTTTCGCATCGCGCTGCGTGCGCGCGACACGGCAACACGCCAGGAAATAATTGTGCAGCGACTGTGCGAGATCATTGACGGTGGTGTTCCCAACTACTTTGGCGCGCAGCGATTCGGTCACGGCGGTGCAAACATCCAGCTGTGTCGCTCTCTTTTCAGCGGCCGCCGCCTGTCTCGTGCGCAGCGAAGCATCGCGTTGTCGGCGGCACGATCATTGATTTTTAACGAAATTGTCGATACACGGGTGCGGCAGGGCAGCTGGAATACGATCCTGCTGGGTGAGCTTGCGAACCTGGATGGTTCCGGCAGCGTTTTCGTTGTCGATGATGTTACCGCGGAACTCAGGAATCGATGTGCAAGTCAGGACATCCATCCCAGCGCAACGCTTTGGGGTGACGGAGCGCCACAAACTGCGCATGCTGTCGCCGAACTCGAGCAATGTGCCGCTGACAAGTATCCGGATATAGCGGCAGGGCTGATACAGGCACGCGTCGAGGCGTCGACCCGTCCCGTGCGGCTTCGCGTACAGAATTTGAGCTGGGAAATCGATGACGACGTGCTGTGGCTCGAGTTCAGCCTGCGCCGCGGCGGCTACGCGACGACCGTCCTTCGCGAGATCGTCGAGGTACACGAGCATCGCCTGTAGGCGCCCGACGAACGCGTGATTGCCGACAAACGCAACCCCACGGACGGCATATTCCACTCCCTACATGGCTCGCTGCGCTGCGCTTTACTTCGGTCGAAGAACATCCCGCCCACGGTGCTGCGTTTTACTGGCGTCAACGGTCGTCCCACTCACGGCCTTGCAAGTCTCTCTAAAGGGGCACGGTATCGGTGTGTTTGCTCGCGCGTCGTCCGCAGCGCTGTGACGCAGGACGCCCAAGCAAGCGCAGGCCGATCCGAGCGAGGTTAAGCACGAGCAAATACCCGGTGACGTGCCCGTGCTATGTAGGCGCCCGTGCGCCGGTCTCCTACAATTGTTGTAAGAGGACGTAGACGGCGGCGGTGCCGCCATCGACCTGCCGGGCCGAGACGAATGCCAGCACGGCGTCCCACTGTCGAAGCCAGCGATTCACACTCATCTTCAGGACCGGGCCGCGCTGGCCGGAGCCGAGCCCTTTGCCGTGCACTATGCGTACACAGAGTTTGCCGCTGCGCGAGCAGTGTTCAATGAAATCTGCGAGCCTGGGTTTGGCCTCGGCGACCGTCATACCGTGCAGGTCGATCTCAGCTTGCCTGCTGAAACCGCCGCGCGCGAGTTTTCGCATGGTGCGACGGCCTACCGATGCCTGGCAATAGCGCTGGTTGTCAGCACTGTCGGCCTCTATGGCATCGGTATCGGCCAATATGCTTTCGCGCAGCACGTCTTGATCATCGGCTCGAGAGAACCGTGCCTTGGGCTTGGGTTTCTTGCGGGGGCCAGCGGCACGCGTCTCGGAACTCAATGGTTTTGTCCCCGATATCGCGCGTCGGAACAAGTCCGCATCGTTATCGCTCACGCTGTGAATCTCAGGCTATGGTGTGGCCGGGACATTGAGTATAGTGAGCGCGTCGCAAGCCGCCAAACCTAATGTGCATCTCATCTAAACAATGAAAATCCTTGTATGTAACGACGACGGCTATCTCGCAACCGGGATCAACGTGCTGACCGATGCATTATCGGCAATCGCTGATGTCATCGTTGTCGCGCCCGATCGTAATCGTTCGGCGGCGAGCAACTCGTTGACATTGAATGATCCCCTGCGTGTGTCCAAGGTTGCCGAGAACCGCTACCGGGTCAATGGGACGCCGTCGGATTGTGTCCATCTCGCGCTGACGGGATTCCTCGACGAAGAACCGGACCTGGTCGTGTCGGGAATCAACCACGGGGCCAACCTTGGCGACGATGTCATCTACTCTGGAACTGTGGCGGCCGCGATGGAAGGACGATTTCTCGGGTTGCCGACGATCGCCGTATCGCTCGTGGGACAAAAGCTGCAACATTTTGATACGGCGGCCCGTGTGGCAACAGAACTGGTCCAACGCCTGGCGCAGCACTCTCTGCCCTCGGACTTCATACTCAACGTCAATGTACCTGACCGGCCCTACGCAGACCTCACCGGCATCGTGGAGGCCCGGCTCGGTTTCAGGCATAAGTCAGAGCCAGTCGTCAGGTCCAAGGACCCGCACGGCAGAACAATTTTCTGGATCGGTCCCGCCGGAGCTGGTCAGGATGCAGGGCCCGGTACCGATTTTCATGTTCTGACTGAGGGTGGGGTTGCCGTCACACCGCTGACCATCGACTTGACGCGACACAAAGCGTTGCCGCAGCTGGCGGAGTGGCTGCAGCGTGATTGACTCACGTTTTGGTATTCAGGGCATCGGCATGACCTCCGCGCGCACGCGCAACCGGCTGGTCCAAAGGCTCAAAGATCAGGGCATTCGTTCCACCGCGGTGCTTGACCAGATTCGCGACGTACCGCGGCACCTGTTTGTCGATGAAGCGCTGGCAAGTCGAGCCTACGAAGACACGGCACTGCCGATCGGCCTGGGACAGACGATCAGTCAGCCCTATGTCGTTGCGCGCATGACCGAGGCATTGCTCGACGGATTCGACGGTGACAGCGTGCTCGAAATCGGCACGGGCTGCGGCTACCAGACGGCGATGCTTGCGCCGCTGGTGAAGAAAATCTACACCGTTGAGAGAATTGCCGAACTCCTGAAAAAGACGCGGCGGCGGCTGCATCGACTCGATATTTATAACGTTCAGTTCCGGCCCGGTGACGGCTGGGAAGGCTGGCCGAAGTATGCGCCGTACGACGGCATCATCGTCACGGCCGCTGCGCCCGAATTTCCTGAAAAACTGCTTCAGCAGCTTGCACCGGGTGGACGCATGGTCATTCCGGTGGGTCCGAGCGGTTGTCAGGAGCTAACGCTCGTGACGCGCAAAAAGGATTATTTCAAGAAGGTTTCGCTCGGTGCTGTTAGTTTTGTGCCGTTGGTACCTGGATGAAATTATTCGCGCCTCTTTATGCGCGTGTCCTCGAGTGGTCGCGCCATCAGTATGCGGAGCGCTATCTTGGCGCCTTGAGTTTTGCGGAGTCGTCATTCTTTCCGATACCTGTCGACGTCATGCTTGCGCCGATGTGCCTGGCCGATCGGCGACGTGCCTGGCGTTACGCGAGCGTTGCGACCGTGTTTTCTGTGCTTGGCGGCCTTGCCGGATATGCGATCGGCATCGCCGTTTTTGATGCGATTGAACCTTGGCTCGCGGAGTCGCATTACTGGGGCGCGTACGAGACCAGTCGGGCGTGGTTTGATCGATACGGTATCGTGGCAATCTTCATTGCCGGGTTTTCGCCGATACCGTACAAGGTGTTCACCATTGCGGCTGGCGCTGCTGCCTTGAGTCTGCCGGGGTTTTTCATCGCATCTCTGATTGGTCGAGGCGCCCGGTTCTTTCTCGTGGCCGGCCTTGTCGTCTGGGGTGGTGACAAGCTTGAGGCGACGCTGAATAAATACGTCGAAAGAATCGGCTGGGGCGCCGTTGTCATCGCTGTCGCCATCATTGGCTGGCTAGTGATTCGAGACTGATGCCGGCGAATCGTCGACATCGGCTCATTCGTCTTGCAACACTCGCTTGCCTGATACTCGTGTTGAGTGCCTGTGGCTCCGGCACGCAATGGCGGTCCCCCCCCAAACAGCACATCGTCCGCGCGGGTGAAACGCTGTATTCGATAGCCTGGCGTTACAACAAGAACCCGACTGATGTGGCTCGCTGGAATCGACTGGGCGATGGGTCGCTGATTT
>JADFKA010000132.1 GCA_022565135.1 Pseudomonadota bacterium | reverse complement strand
CCGCTGGCAACGCCCATGAACGTTGTCGAAAACCACGGCTACGAAACTGGAACGGTCGATCTTCGCTATGTGCTCAAGCGCGCCGACTTCTTGCTCGACGTCGATTTGAAGATTCCGATGCGCGGCATCACGGGAATATTCGGCGAATCGGGATCAGGCAAGACGACACTGCTGCGCTGTTTAGCCGGGCTCGAACAACCCGAAATCGGACGGCTGTCGATTGATGGCGAAATGTGGCAGGACACCACGCGAAATATGTCACGCGCGATTCATGAACGGCAGATCGGCTACGTGTTTCAGGAACCGCGCCTGTTCAGTCATTTGAACGTGCGCAGGAATCTCGAGTATGGTCAACGGCGCAGACGCGACCCAGGAAATGGTGTCGAATTCGAACAGATCGTCGATCTGCTTGGTCTCGCCGAGCTGCTCCGCCGTACGCCCGGTGAGTTGTCGGGCGGTGAGGCGCAACGCGTCGCGATTGCAAGGGCGTTGCTGCGTGCACCGCGTCTGGTGCTGATGGACGAACCACTGGTGGCACTGGACCGTGCCCGCAAGGACGAGATCCTGCCGTTTCTGGATCGGCTGCACGCCGAGCTGTCCTTGCCGATCCTTTATGTCAGCCACAACATCGAGGAAGTGTGTCGGCTCTGCGACCACCTGGTCGTCATCGATCGGGGGCGCGTGCTGGCCGATGGCGAAATACAGTCGGTGCTGGTTGATTTCGACCTGCCGTTGCTGGCGGGCGACGAAGCCGGCTCCGTGATCCTGGCCAGTGTTGACGCTTACGACGCGGAATACGACCTGACACAGCTGAAGTTTTCGGGCGGTGCGCTACTGGTCCCGGGCCGGTTAGGCACCAAGGGATCGGACGTACGTCTGCGGATCCGGGCCAACGATGTCAGCCTGTGTCGTACGCGGCCGAGCGATAGCACGATTCTGAACATGATTCCGGTCACTGTGGATCGACTGCATTATGACAAGGGACCCTACGCGTTGGTGCGTCTTCGGGCCGGCAGTGAGCTGCTGACCGCCCGGATTACGCGCCGGTCCTGCGACGATCTCGGCTTGAAACCGGGCGACCAACTGCTGGCCCAGATCAAGAGCGTGGCAGTCCGCAATACGCCACCGGCGAAATAATTTGATGGTTCCACGGGAGCCCGACGCTCCGCCCAGGCCCGACCCATATCCAGTTCCACGTAGCCCAAGGACGTGGATGCTAACTGCTGTGCTTTGGCCAACCCTGAATTCTGGCAGCGAGGCTGGATGCCATGGGCATTCGGGACGCGAGCAGTTCTACCATTTACGTCGTCCAGATTAAATCAGAGGTTCCCTAGATCAATAATCCTGTCCGCATGCCGGATGGTTTCCTGGCGGTGTGCAATGACAACACGCGTGATGTTCAGACTGGATATCCCTCTGACCAAGTGACTTTCGTGGCTAGAATCCAGGTGACTCGTCGCCTCGTCCAGGAACAGAATTTTCGGGTCTCTGTACAGAGCTCGCGCAAGGAGGATGCGCTGCTTTTGTCCGCCGGACAATACATCGCCCATGTCTCCAACGAGCGTGTAGTAGCCCATCGGCATTGCGACAATCTCCTCATGTATTCCTGCAATTCGACAGCATGCTTCTGCCTTGTCGTTGTCCGGTTTGGCGGAGAAGAACGCGATATTGTCCAGTAAGGACCCGCCAAGCAAAAAGTCATTCTGCATCACAACGCCGATCTGTTGCCTGTACAAGCGCAGATCCAGTGAAGTCAGTGGCTTGCCATCAATGAGTACTTCCCCCTTTTCGGGAGTTGTCAGTCCTATCAGTATCTTCAAGAGTGTGCTTTTGCCAACTCCTGAAGGACCGGTAATGACAACATGTTCACCAGGATCAATTCGAAAGTTTCGCCCGCAAATTATGAACGGTTCGTTCAATCCGTATCGATACCAAACGTCACGAGATTCAATTTGACCGAACAGCGGTTGGCTCCCTGCGACTTTCACGCAAGTTTTCAATTCGAGTAAGCTCTCTGGACGAGCTTCGATAATGTCCTCCAATCGGTCCAGGTGAATTCGTGCAAGCCGAAACTGGAACAGTTTGTCGACCAGACCTGTGGAGCGCGCCACGAAATGTACCTTGTAAGCTAAAAAAGCGATCATCATGCCGATGGTAAAGTTGCCAGCAATAATTTCTCGAGCTGCAAGGCCGATCAAGAGGACGTTCTGAACTCCAAATACCAGGCCGCTCAGGACTTCGCCCCAAACGCGAAGTCGCCCAGCATCGGCCGTTGCAGAGATTCCGCCTGCCACTCGATTCTCAAATTCGAGTCTGCGGAATGACTCGTTACCAAAATTCTTAATGGCCAATATGCCGCGTATAGTTTCCAGAAAAAATGAATCTCGCGCCGCCATCTGTACGATGGCTTCGAGAGAGGCGGCGCGCATTGGCACAAAAAGCGCCCACCGAATAGTCAGGTAGACAACGATCGTCAAGACGACAATGCTGGCGAGCATCGGGCTATACAAGTACATGACGATCGCCGTGGTCACTGCCATTATTCCGTCTATGACCGCTTCCACGACTTGTGTTGTAAAGAGGTCGCGAATCGCGTTCAACGAGCCGAATCTGGATTGAATATCTCCAATGTGTCGTTTTTCAAAGAAATCGTAGGGCAGTCGAAGCAAGTGTCGAAACAGCCCTGATGACCAGCTGAAACTGAGTATCGACGACATGTATATGATCATCCATGAACGGAAACCTGTGGTAATCGCGATGAAACAGGCCAATCCGCCAAAACCAACTGTCGCGATCAACAACAGGTCAACGTCACCACTCAAGACGATGTCGTCTATGACCAGCTGCGAGTAGAACGGAGTCACCAAGGTGAATACCTGCAGGGCGACTGACAGCGCCAGAAGCTGCAGGAGTGCACGACCAATGCCTTTGGAGTTTTCAAAGAATCGCCAAAAAGACAGCGTGCTTCTTGCCGGTGCGCTGCTAAATGTACTGGTTGGCGTCAACTCCAGTGCTGCGCCTGTAAACATCTTCGAAACTTCGGCAGTCGTGAGCTTTTTCCTGCCGATCGCCGGATCGAATATTACGGCGTAACGGGCATTAGCATGCTCGAGTACTACGAAGTGATCCAGGCCCCAGTGGAGAATGCAGGGCAGCCGAAGATTCTCGAGGTTATTCAGTTCCAGTCTCAGCGGCCGTGACGACAACCCGAGATTGTCGGCCATCTCGATCAACCGCGCGAAAGTCACGCCTTTCATCGAGATCGGCCACATTTGCCTCAAGGCGGACAGGTCAGTCCTTTTGCCGTGATAGGTGAGTAGCATCGCCAGGCAGGCGAGACCGCATTCGGCTGCCGTGGTCTGATATTGAATTCGTAGTCGAGTGCGGCGATAGAACTGCAGGTTCAACAAGGAGGCTGGCGTCATAGTTTCTGCGCCGCGCTTATCAATGGGTCGAATAACCATTCGATGAGCCGGCGTTCATCGCGCAATATGTCTGCAGTAAGGGTCATTCCTGACTGCAGACCGTGACGCTCCCCATAGGCGCTCACTGTCTGACTCCGAATCTGCACAGTGGCCAGATAAACAGGCTCTGTAATCTTGACGCGAAATCGTTTGTCCGATGGGAAAACCGTTGTTCGCGATATGCTGGCTACCACACCATCATAGGTACCGAACTTCTGGTATGGATAAGCATCAAATCTGATCTTGACTGTGGCACCGGGTTGAATAAACGCAATTGTCCGTGTTGGAATCAGGAGTTCGATATAAAACTCGCCATATTCAGGAACGATATTGAGCAACGGATTGTTCATCGTCACAGTCTGGCCTTCGCGGACAAGCAGTCCGGAGACCACACCCGTGGATGGAGCGAGTACGCGTTGCTCGTCGCGCCCCATGCCCTCGGCAATCTCAATGGCGAGCCGGTGTGCCCTGGCCCGCATTTCGGCAGCGCGAGCGTCACGACGAACCGGAATCTCCATCAGCAATTGTTGATTGTGACGAATCTCTGACTGAATAGTATCGATCGACAGATCTAACTCATGCATTCGAAGTTCGAACTCAACGGTTGCCGCGCGAGCGTGATCCTGGTCCTTTCGTGATACTAATTCGGCAGCATCGAGTGCCGTCAAGCGCGTCAATTCTCTTGCAGAAAGTTGCAGACCGATCCCAAGCACATCGCGTTGCCTGGTCAGCATCGTTAGTCGATTGCGCAGCGATGAAATCACGTCGTTTACGCCCTGTACCTGCAGACCAAAGGCATCATTTTCGCGTTGTGTCTGAATAATCAGATCTGCCAGTTCAGAACGCAGCGCCGATATAATTTCCTTTCGAATTGACGCGGATTGCCCGATCGCCCTGGACGTACTTAGCGTCATCAGTTCCTGGCCTGCAACGACCAGGTCACCTTCTGTAACATTTAGCGCAAGGATTGTGCCGTCGCTTTGAGAATAGACCTCTACGTCACCCACGGTGGTCGTGACGTAGCCTTGTACCGTGTCTTTCGGGGAGTATTTGCCGACAAAGACGAACAGGACGACGGATATTGCGACGCTGGCGATGAACAGTAAGTAAGTTAATAATCCCACGGAGGACACTAGTTTCGAATTGGACTCGAAGCGGTTGCTCTTGGCGTCAATCGCTTCTTTTCGGAACAAGGTTTTACTCATCAACAACGCTGCCTAGCTGCAAAACGACTGGGACGCTGACCTCGCCAGAAGCAATTTGTCAGCCAAATCGGGATAGCTCGTTTGCCGAAATCCGGCACACTATGCTATACGTGTGTGATATGTCCTATATAGAGCAGAAAAACAGAAAAGCATCCAGAAAAGAGCCAGGGAACCCCTGATTTATTCTGGACGCAAGATGCGAGTTCATGAATAGATCAGAGGTTCCCTGGGTTAAATATTCCTCAACCAAGGATTGAAGAAGTCGAAACTATGCGGAATTCGATAACGCTGTAATAATTGCAAGAGTGAACTCAATATTTAAAGTCGCTGTGCCACTAGGCATCGGGTTATTCATTGCCGTCTGGGCGACCCCGCGGTCAATCGATGACACGGGTTACCCGAAAAAACCCGTAACGCTCATAGTCGCCTATGCTCCGGGCGGCGCTGTCGACAATATCGCCCGCACCATTGCGCAATACATTGAGCCGTATCTGGGGCAACGCGTTGTCGTGCAAAACAAACCCGGAGCCGGTGGTGAGATCGGCTACCGTAGTCTCGCTCTCGCTGCGAGCGACGGTTACACGATAGGCATCATCACCTCACCACCGATACTCATGCTGGAAAAATTACGGCAAGGATCGGACATCAACGTTGCTGATTTTGTGCCGCTCGTGGGTCTGCAGAAAGACCCCGTCGTTCTTGCCGTGAATGCGAACAGTCCCTACCAGTCTCTCGATGAGCTCCTGGCGGCTGCGAAGGCATCGCAGAATCCGTTGAATGTGGCGGGTGATGGCCCAAACTCGAACAATCAGCTGCAGCTTGTCGTCGCCGGGAAGCTGCTCGGCGTTGAATTCAACTTCGTACCATTCAACGGCTCAGCGCCATCGATAACTGCGCTGCTCGGCAACCAGGTCGAGGTGGCCGTGCCATCCGCCAGTTCTGTTACCCGATTCGTGCGGCGCGGTGATATTCG
>JADFKA010000131.1 GCA_022565135.1 Pseudomonadota bacterium | reverse complement strand
GAGTTCCTGATAAAGAATCGGCCATGGATTATCCTGAAACGCGTCGTATTCGAGTACTTTTTCAAAAGCGAGGCGATGCACTTTTTCACTGATATCGACATCCTGGGTGCCAAACGAACCCGTCACCCGATAGCCAAGCTTCTTCAGGGCAACCGCAAGGCTTGTTGTGCCGGTCTTGTGAAAGCCGATGCAGAAGACTTTGGGCTTCATTTCATCGGTTCAGCTTGTTGCCAGAAATCGCTGCCAGGCGATCAGGCCCCACACCGATCCGACAAGAACGAGGCTGACGAAAACAGCTGCCGAGCCCATGTCTTTCGCGCGCCCGGACAGTTCGTGTTGCTCAACACCATGGCGATCGATGGCCGCCTCGATCGCGGAGTTCAGTAGCTCAACCATTAGCACGATCAGACAAACGCCGATCAGCAAGGCGTGTTCGACAGCCGTACGTCCGAGCCAGAATGCGACGGGCAATAAGATGAGTAACGATACGAGTTCCTGTCGGAATGCCGCCTCGTGCTGCCACGCGGACATGAGTCCTTGCGCCGAAAACTTCGTCGCCCGAAGAATTCTGCGCAGTCCCTTATGCTCAGGTTTCCCCATCTGCTGTCCTCATTGCGACTGCCGCCTCGACACCATAACAACGATGACCAATGTGCCGCAGCCGGTGTCATGTTTGACAACGGTTGAATAATACATAATATATAAATAATTATTATATTAATAAAAGTAATTCGCGTTGGCAATAGACCAGTTTAGCCGCTCCCTGCCGATGATGCTGCATCGCACGCTCGATGCGGTCATGCCCGGTTTTCGTAAGATATTCAAAGAATTCGGGCTCACCGAGCAGCAGTGGCGAGTGCTGCGGGTGCTATGGGAGCAAGACGAGATTGCTTTGCACGAACTCGCGGATCTGACCTTAATTACGGCGCCCAGTCTCGTTGGTGTAGTGGACCGGCTCGAAAAATTGGGCCTCGTGGCACGCCGACGAACGGATTCCGATCGGCGCATCGTCTGCATATACGCAACTCCTGCGGGTCGCGATATCGAGCCTCAGGTGATGCCGCTGGTGGCCGGGGCATATGCGGAGCTCAAGCAGTCCATCGATACCCAGACCTGGGAGCACCTGCTGGCCGGCCTGGAGCAGATCTGCGAACTGAAACAGGGTCCGAAGGGTTAGAATTGGTTTCCGCGTGTGAGCGTATTGAGATCAAGTAAACAGATGGCGCGAGAAACGAGTTTTTTCCTGCTTGTAATGCTATTGAGCTTACTCATTTCCCAGCAAGAGGCGAGGGCCCACGGCGGTGTCGTGAACGACGGAGATCTGTGCGTTATCAAGATCAACTACCTCACGGCGCACTTCAAGATCTATCAACCGCGAACCCGGCAGCACGATGAATATTGCGAAGACCTTCCTGACGTAACTGAGAGTATTTTTGTCATGGAGTACCTGCATGACGAGCTTGCAGTGATGCCAATCGATTTTCGGATTATCAGAGATGTAACGGGTAAGGGCCGCTTCGCGCGCTGGGAAGACGTCGCTGCTATTGACGACCTCGACAGTGTCACTGTGTTCTACCAGGAGCCGATCATCGAGCCTGATGTGTTCACGGTGATTCATGAGTTCGATACCGGCGGTCAATACATAG
Source organism: Pseudomonadota bacterium (assembly GCA_022565135.1). Classification (GTDB taxonomy): domain Bacteria; phylum Pseudomonadota; class Gammaproteobacteria; order Steroidobacterales; family Woeseiaceae; genus UBA1847. The sequence continues at coordinate 4,047 of JADFKA010000131.1, read as the reverse complement.
GAGTGGTTACTGCAAGGCCGAATCGTGATGGCCGGGGCTATATCGCGGTGTTTCCATTCGAGGTTGGATACACGGGCTTTGGTTACTGGCCGCTTTTCGTTGGTTTGTTGATCATCGTTCAGTTTCAATACTTGGTCATGAATGGAAGTCTGGCGCGCTGGCGCGCACAGCGAGGCGTCAATGTCGACTAGGCGGTGCAAAGTTTTTGGCACGCTGGTGCTCTTGGGATTCGTATTATCCGGTACGGCACACGGTGCGGAAGATAGCTATTGGCTGTCAGACAGACAGATATTTAAGCTTGTCTACACCAGCGCATTGGAGCCGCCCGAGATCAATCGAATTCACGAGTGGCTGCTGCATATCGAAACAATAACCGGCGATGTGGTCGAGAACGCGAAGGTCACTGTCGACGGTGGCATGCCGCTGCACAACCATGGCTTGCCAACACGGCCACGTGTGACCGAGTACCTCGGCAACGGCAATTATCGCGTTGAAGGTGTACGTTTTCACATGCACGGCCAGTGGGAGATTTTGATAACGATCAAAGCCGGTGACATAGCGGACAGCGTTACGATCCCGTTGCAACTGTGAATCAAAGCATGCGCAAAAAATCTCGAGCGACCAAATTGACGCTGGCGGCGATTGCTGCGGGCATCATCTGGTGGCTGCTGCCGCAGGCTCCCCCGGCATCGTGGACAGAACCTGAAGTCGAAATGCTCGAGTCATTGTGGATCGCTAATCTCAAGCCGCTCCCGTCCGACCCGACAAATGCAGTCGCTGATAACCTTGCAGCCGCGAGGTTCGGCCAGCGGCTGTTTTTCGACAGGCGCCTCAGTGCGAACGGGGCGATATCCTGCGCTACCTGTCACCAGCCGGAGCGGCGCTTCACAGACGGACTGCCGAAAGGGCAGGCCATTGGCGCCTCGAAGCGCAACACGCCAAGTATTGTGGGTGTCGCTTACAGCCCGTGGCTGTACTGGGATGGGCGCCGGGATAGCTTGTGGTCGCAAGCGCTGTTGCCGTTGGAAGATAGCAACGAGCACGGCAGCAATCGCAGCCATATCGTCCGATTAATCGCGGCGGACCCGTCGTATAGCGAGATGTATGCGCTGCTGTTTGGTGTCCTGCCAGAGAGCGATTCTGTCGATCGGGCTTTCGCGAACATCGGTAAATCGATTGCAGCGTATGAGCGCCTGCTCATGCCAGGTCCAGCAAAATTCGATCGCTATGTTGCAACGGTGGTTGCGGGCGATGAACAAAGCCAACAGGAAGTTTTCAGCGAAGACGAAATCCACGGCCTGCGATTGTTCATCGGTGAGGCGAACTGTACGCAGTGCCACAATGGTCCGCTGCTGAGCAATCACGAGTTTCACAATACGGGAGTGATAGCGTTTCCCGGCGAGGTTCCCGACAAGGGGCGGGTCGCCGGTATTCGTGAAGTGCTGGCAAATCCGTTTAATTGCACAGGCACATACAGTGACGATCCGGGGCGTGATTGTGCCGAATTAAAATTTGCACGCACCGGGCCCGAGCTCATTGGCGCCATGCGCACGCCATCGCTGCGCAATCTCGAAAATACCGGCCCATTCATGCACAAAGGCCAGATCGAAACCCTGCCCCAGGTTTTGCAGCATTACAATAAGGCGTTGCCTGCCATGATCGGCCACAACGAAGTAAAACCCTTAGGTTTGAGCGGCCGCGAACTGCGGCAACTCGAGGCTTTTCTGCTGACGCTTGCAGCACCGCTCGCGACGGCCGATCAGTGGCTACGGCCGCCGCTGCATGATCCCGCAGAGATTGCCGTCGATCAAGCCGGTGGCAATGCACTTTCCGACTCGATCCTGACGACCGCATCACTGTAAAAGCCGTTGAAGTTCGTGCGTCCGCTAAGACTGTATGCGCCGATCAGGCCGAACTCAATATAGTCGCCGACATCAATATTGGAAGGCAGCATGACTTGTCCGGGCATAGCGTCACCCGAGTCGCACGTTGGTCCGTACAAGTGAAACGACTGTGCATCACCGGTCATTGCTGTGTGACCGCGAAATGCGCGCACCGGAAACCTGTCTTGTACATCGAAGCGAAGTTCCCAGAATGCTCCATACATACCATCATTTAGATACAGACGATCATCTTTGCGCAGCAACACCTGCGTGACAGCAGACAGGCCCGGCGAGCTTAGCGCTCGGCCTGGTTCGGCGAGCAATTCACCACCGTTTTTAAGTAGTAGCTGCGCCGCACGTCGAATTGCCGCGAAATAATCTTTGATAGGTGGCGCCGCAAATCCGGGATAGGTTTTCGGATACCCGCCGCCAATGTCCACTAGCCTTATCTGGAATGGCAGTTGCTCAAGCACTCGCGTAGTGACTTCGATCGCATGCACGTACGCATCGGGGCTCATCACCACCGAACCGACGTTGAAGGCCAGTGCCGGCTCGGCACCATGATCGGCGATCAATTGCAGCAGTTGCGGCATGTCGTCCGGTTGTGCGCCGAACTTGGTTGACAGATCCCACCGCGCCGATTTGTGGTGTACAGCCATGCGGGCAAAGATGACGGCGCGGCTGGCATCAATCTCCTTCACCAACGTCGCCAGGCCATCTGCGTGATCGACCATGAAATGCTTCACGCCGTGTTGCTTCTGCGCCGATCTGGCGGCACCGATGAGTCTGACGGGATTCATGAAATAGCAGACAGCATCGTGGCTGATATCGCGTACCTGTTCGATCTCGACCAGTGAGGCACAGTCAAAATGTTCGACGCCGGCAGCAACGAGAACCTGGAGTACGGTCGGATCGTTGTTGGCTTTGACAGCGTAAAGCACGCGGCCCGGAAATCCCGCGAGAAATTCCTGAGCCGTCTTGCGATAGACGTGGGGATAGACGCAATAGACGGGTTCGCGCGGCTGCAAGGACCCCAGCATTGCCGATACATTTTCGAAATTGGTCATGCAAAATACTTCATGTGGTTGGCGACATTCAGTCGCTGAGTCGTGTAGTGTGCGGCACCTTTTCCCGGCATGCCACTTTAGCGTCACCGGAGGAATGCTGTGCTACCGTAGCGCATTAACCATTTGCACGTCTGGATTTGTGAGACTGATTAATGCAGCAAGATAACAGAACCGTCGATGAACTCATCGCCAGCCAGATTCGGGGCCATTCGCTTGAACAGCGCTTTTATACAGACCCGGAAATCTACGCTTTGGAGATTGAACGCGTAGTCGCCCGAAACTGGATACTCGCAGGCCATGGTTCGGAAATACCCGAGCCCGGAGACTTCAAGGTTGTCAACGTTGCGAGTGAATCCGCAATCATTGTGCGCGGATCTGACGGAACTATTAAGGGATTCGCGAACGTATGCAGACATCGCGGCTCGCTTGTCTGCCTGGAGGCAAAAGGGTCGACGAGAAAGTTCACATGTCCCTACCACGGCTGGATGTACGATATCGACGGCAATCTAGCGGCAGCGCGAAATATGCCCGATGATTTTGATAAAGCCAGCCATGGGTTGAATGAACTGTCGATGGATACGATCAGCGGTCTGATCTTTGTAAGCTTTGGTGAGGAACCGCTATCGTTAGAAGGTGCGAAGCGAGATCTTGCCGAGCCGATGGCGATGTTCGGCTTCGAAGATCTCAAGGTTGCTGCTTATAAAGAGTATGACATTGCCGCGAACTGGAAGCTCTCGGTTGAGAACTACCAGGAGTGTTACCACTGCGCACACGCGCACCCGGATTACGCGAAAATGCATACGCTCATGGTGGACGGCAAGAAACGCGATCGACTCCAGCATCACATGATCGATAAAATGGAGTCCTGCGGCATTCGCAAGATCGAAATCGATTTCGGCGACACGAAGTCGCCAGCCGGAGAAATTGGCTATAGCTACAGTCGCACGGCGTTATTTGAGGGATACCAGACCGGTAGCAAGGAAGGCAAACCCGTTGCACCGTTGCTCGGGGCATTGAAGAATTACGATGGTGGAGCATCGGATTTTGCTATTGGTGGGTTTTCTTATTTGCTCGCTTACAGCGACCATGTTGTTTGC
>JADFKA010000130.1 GCA_022565135.1 Pseudomonadota bacterium | reverse complement strand
TCGCTGGCGCTGGCGCCAGTGCGGTGGAATGGCCAGCTAATTCCTGTCGGCGAGAAGCAGAAGTAGCAAAGTAGCGGGCTGGATCACCCGGTTCGCCGACTTCCAAAGCTGTTGAAGGATACTTAAATTTCCATTGATGCAGAGCAGCGAGCATTTTTCCATCCCTTCCACTGACTTCATTCGCGCGGCGACTCTGGAAGAGCTAAAGGCTAAGGGTACGATCGTCGTGCGCGGCGCTCGCTGTCCACTCTTGGTCGTCTATGACGAGGGCAAGGTGTTTGCCCTCGATAACCGCTGCCCACATCTTGGATTTCCGCTCCATCGAGGCTCAGTCGAAGACGGCATCCTGACCTGCCATACTGTCAACCACGAACAGGGTTTCGTGCGGCTCAGCGCGCGCGTGTACCGCAGCCAATTCACGCATCATGTCGTCGTCAACATGCAACCGGCCTGCTGTATCGATAATCAGCACGTCAGCGTGTAATCGCCGGGCCTCATCCAGTGCTCGATCTATGATCGCAACAGGTTGGTCGTCGATACTGCTCTGACAGTGCAGTGCGCCTACCTCCGCCGCCAGCACTTGCAATTGCAATATCGCGGCCGGCCGATACACGTCGACGCTTACCAGCATCACCCGTTTTTTATCCTTATCGATGAGCCGTTTCGCGAGTTTCGCGGCAGTCGTTGTCTTGCCGGCTCCTTGCAAGCCGGCAAGCAGTACGACAATCGGTGACTGCGCTTTGAAATCGAAAGGTAAGTGTTGCTCGCCCAGCAAGCTGACCAACTCGCTGTGAATAATTTTGATGAGGGTCTGACCCGGTGTCAGGCTCTTGCCGACCTCTGCGCCGACTGCCCGGTCACGAATACGATCAATGAACCCCTTAACAACTGCCAACGCAACGTCGGCTTCGAGTAACGCAAGCCGAACCTGCCGCAGCGTGTCCTTGATGTTGTCTTCCGTGAGCCGACCCTTGCCCGAGACATTGCGTATGGCGTCGGCCAGCCTGCTGCTGAGATTATCAAACATGCGGGGATTCTAAGGCATGCAGCACCGCGGGCGGTATGTTCTTCGACCGAAGTAAAGCGCAGCCCAGCGAGCTCCCGTCAAGCGGGCTGCCAACAAAAGCAGAATTACACAGTTAGAACGTCGCCTGAGCAGAGCATTTGGATGTTCCTGTCAGGCGAAGCGCGAAGCACCTGTTCCAGAATGGTGGCCTCTTCACCGGGTTTCATGCCGGTGATCCAGATGTCGGGATTCTGGCGCAGCCTTTCGAGGTCGCGTGTCATCGTTTTCGGGCAATAGTGACCCGATGCGGTCGCGAGTTTCTCCAATTCGTCGGGAAACGATACCTCGATGACCAATATCTTGAGGTCGTCACAGGCATTCAGCACGGGCCAGAGCGTTTCGTTGCTTTTGGTATCACCACTGATGGCAATAGAACCGCCCGAATTTTTCACCGTGTAGCCGAGCGACGGTACGCTGTGCCGCACATCAATTGCATAGAAGTCGCGATGTGCGATGGTGATCGTGTCGCCAGGGCTGCAAACGCGATAGCGCAACATCGGGTTTTGAGGAGACGGCAGCTTGGCAAAATCTGGCCAGATTACACCGTTGAAAATATGCTCCTGGATTGCCCTGAGGGTTTCCTCGCGCGCATATACCGTGATCGGCACATCGAAATTCTCATCGAAAACGCGATCAACCAGCAGCGGCAAGCCGGCAACATGGTCGAGATGTGCGTGGGTCAAAAAGACATGACGAATCGTGTCCAGATCCTCAAGCGCCAGGTCTCCTATGCCGGTACCTGCGTCGATCAGGACGTCATTGTCGATGAGCATGGCCGAGGTACGAGACCCGGCACCAATGCCACCACTGCAACCCAGAATTCGTATTTGCATCGTGTTGGGGTTCTATTGATCTTCGCCATATGGGATGATTCGTTCAGCGGAACGTTAGGTTAAGCACCGGCCAGTTTCTGTGTCTCAATTCACAATTCTTTTGCTGTATCTGTTGTCAGCCATGGCTTTCGCTATGAATCGGCTACCAAGTCATGCTATTCGCGCGCGTCAGGCGCTGATCGCTGCGACAGTACTGGCCGGCGCTGGTGTTATGTTGCACGGGCAGGTCCTGTACCTCGACATCCGTCTGGCTGGAGGGTTGAGCCTGTCAATTTCCAGTGCCTTGTCCATGATTGGACTGCAGCTGGCTTTGATTGGATTGCTCGGGGCACTCGAACCCACACTGCGCGGTATGACGGCGGGATTACTCACTCTGGCGGCAATTGCAACAATTCCGCTGGGCATAAATCCTGCAACTGCTACCGGTTCCTCGCTGGCCTGGCAAATGCAGGCGCATATTCTGATATCGATGTTCGCCTATGGCCTGCTCACCGTGGGTGCCATTATCGCTACCTTTTCGTTGGTCCAGGATCGCCGGCTACGTACCGGTCGATTGACTACCGGCAAGCAGCTGTTCGCCCCAGTCGAGACGACCGAGAAATTGCTGTTTGGCGTTGCGTCCGCAGGCTTCATCGGCTTGCTGCTCGCCGTCGTATCGGGTATTGCGTTTGTCGAAGATCTGTTTGCACAGCACCTGGTCCACAAGACAGTTTTATCATTATTGGCCCTGGTGCTGTTTGGCGTCCTGCTCGGCGGCAGAGTCTTTGCCGGCTGGCGTGGCCGACGCGCCGTATTTCTTTATCTGTGGGGTTTTGCGGTGCTCTGCCTGGCCTATTTCGGCAGTCGCTTTGTTCTGGAGGAATTGCTCAATCGGAGCTGGGGTTGACTGCCAGCTTTTCAGGCTGCGACGTGCTTTCTTGACAGCGTGAGACTGTCCTGCTGAACTGAGCATGTCCTGGTCATTCAAGAGGTGCTTTTTCGTTGGGCGCTGAGGTTCCCCTGGCAGCCCTGGTCGGGTTGCTGGTCACGTTACTACTGCTTTCTGCGTTTTTCTCGGGCTCGGAAACGGCGCTCATGAGCCTGAACCGTTATCAGCTTCGGCATAAGGCTCGCGAGGGCCACCGAGGCGCCAAAATTGCTGAACGTTTATTGCAGCGTCCTGACCGCTTGATCAGTCTCATTCTGCTCGGCAATAATCTCGTCAACTTCTCCGCAGCATCGCTCGTCGCCATTATTGCTTTCAAGCTCGGCGGACAACCTGCAGTCGCCTTGGGCACCCTGATTCTCACGCTTATCGTGTTAATTTTTGCCGAGGCCGCACCAAAGACCCTGGCGGCACTGCACCCGGAACGGCTCGCATTTCCGGCCGCACTCATCTACTACCCGCTGATGAAGATCACTTATCCGCTTGTCTGGCTGATTAACAATGCGGCCAACGGCGTTTTGTGGTTACTCGGCGTTCGCGACAGCACCGCTCACTCGCATGCACTTACTCGCGAAGAACTGCGAACGATAGTGCACGACGCCAGCAGCCGGATTTCGAATCGCTATCGGCGCATGCTCATCAGCATACTCGACCTCGAACGGGTCACCGTGGACGACGTCATGGTTCCGCATAACGAAATCATCGGCATTGACCTGAATGACGAACCTGAAGAAATCGCGGAAATTATCAGCGCGAGTAATCACAGTCGCCTGCCCGTTTACCGGAACGACATCGACAAGGTTGTCGGCGTATTGCATCTTCGGCGCCTTGCCAACTTCGCACAATTTTCGTTCGACAAAAACGCCCTGATCAAGTTGCTGGAAGATCCGTACTTCGTACCTGAAGGTACGCCATTGAGCACACAGCTGGTACAGTTTCAGCGACGACGACAACGGATTGCTCTGGTTGTTGATGAATACGGAGACATTCAGGGCCTCGTGACACTCGAGGACATTCTCGAAGAAATCGTCGGGGAATTTTCAACTGACCCCGCCGACAATGGCGATGATGTTGTGCGTGAAGAAGACAATACCTATCTGGTCAAAGCTGCTGTAAACATTCGTGAGCTGAATCGCTCGCAAGATTGGCAATTGCCGACGGACGGTCCAAAGACGCTCAATGGTCTGATTGTCGAGATGCTCGAGACCATTCCGGATCCAGCCACCTGCCTGAATATAAATGGCTATCCGATTGAGATAGTCCAAGCAGACGAAAATAGAGTTCGAACGGTGCGTATCGGGCCACGAATCGAGGTAGTAGAGAGCACCAACTAGCTGCTAAAACGCTTCGTCCAGTGCCTCGCTTATTCGACGGACACCGGTTACTCGAATACCGTCAGGAATTTTTTTCGGCACGTTCGCCACTGGCACCAGCGCATGTTTGAATCCCTGTTTCGCGGCGGCGACGATGCGCTCCGTCCCAAACCGCACCGGTCGAATTTCACCGGCCAGACCGACCTCACCGAAACTCACCAGGCATTCCTGGGTCGAACGATCGCGAAAACTTGAGACAATGGCAATTATTGCTGGCAGATCGACAGCGGTTTCAGAAATTCTCAGTCCGCCGACAACATTGACAAAAATATCTTCGGCCCCAAGAGCAACATTACCGTGTCGCTGTAAAACGGCCAGCAACAGGGCCAGGCGATTCTGGTCAACTCCGGTGGCCAGGCGCCTGGGATATGAGCTATTGCCATCTGCGACCAATGCCTGAATCTCGACGAGTAATGCTCGACTTCCTTCCCATGCCACGGACACGATACTGCCGGGTTCGGTGATGCTGTCACGGGACAGGAAAATTGCCGAAGGATTGCTGACCTCACGAAATCCTGTCTCGGTCATCGCGAAGACACCCATTTCGCCACTTGCACCAAATCGGTTTTTGACTGAACGTATCAATGTATATCGGCTAGCCGGGTCATTTTCGAAATACAACACCGTATCCACCATGTGCTCGACGGCTCGCGGTCCGGCAATCGTACCGTCCTTTGTCACATGACCGATGATGAAAACCGACACCTCCGTTTGCTTGGCAAATTGCACAATGCGACTGACACATTCGCGTAATTGCGCGACTGACCCTGGCGCCGATGGCGACTCCATACTGTTCATTGCCTGAATTGAATCGATGACCAGAACACGGGCCGCGCAAGCCAATGCCTGTTCAAGCACGTTCTCGATTGACGTGTCGGCAAGCAGTTGCAAATCGGCAGCGGCTAAGCCTAAGCGATGCGATCGTTGCCCGATCTGGCGCAGCGACTCCTCGCCCGTGGCATAAAGGACCTGCAATTCGTTGCCGAGAAATGCTGATACCTGCTGTAACAGCGTTGACTTGCCGACACCGGGATCGCCACCCAGAAGTACCACGGCACCTGGGACCAGTCCGCCGCCAAGGACCCTGTCAAATTCGGCAAATCCCGTCGAGTTTCGTAGCGAGAGGTCATCAGGCAGCGCATCGAGTCTCGTGGGAAACATCGCTGGCCGGCGCACTGCGCGAGACGGAGTGATCGATATTGCGCTCAACGTGTTCCAGGTTGAACATTCCGGACATTGCCCTGCCCATTTGACGCTATGCGCACCGCATTCGCTGCAAACGTAGGCTGTTTTTGTTTTGGCCATTCTTAAAATGTTGTTTTATATAATATTTTTGATAAGGACGAATTTTGACAAAGGGCAAAACATCGACCTACGTCACATTGCGCAGGATCTTCGATAGCAATGATAGCACCGGATACACGAGTCTTATTACATAAAAATGCCAACCCTATCTCATTAAGCATGCTTGCCTTTTTCTATACTTCTGGCCTTGAAACAGGAATCTGATCGTTGAAACCAGGCCAAAAACAAAAGCGTAACCGCCT
>JADFKA010000129.1 GCA_022565135.1 Pseudomonadota bacterium | reverse complement strand
TCGCGCGGGCCGTGCAGGCGACGCCGACCTTGGCTGATCTGGTGCTGGTACTGCTCAGTTCGGTGACGGGTGATGTGCAAAATAACCAGATTCAGGAAGCCGGGATCAGCGCACACTTGACCAAACCGGTCAGACGCGCCGATTTATATGACTGCCTGACAAGATCGTTGGCCGACACTGCCACGGCGGAAACCCGCGAAAACACAGTGGCACAGACCGGGGGCTATCATAAGCCGGTAAACCTTGGCGCGCATGTTCTGGTAGTAGATGACAACCTGGTCAATCAAGATGTAGCGCGATCAATGCTCGTCGAAATGGGTTGCCGTGTGACTGTTGTAAGAAACGGTCGCGAAGCAGTGGCCAAGTTCCAGCGCGAGACTTGGGATGCGGTATTGATGGACTGCCAGATGCCCGAAATGGATGGCTATGAAGCAACCCGGATCATGCGTCAATGGGAAGCCAAACAGAAGCATTCGCGCACGCCCATAATCGCACTCACAGCCAATGCCCTGCAGGGCGATCGAGATCGATGCCTGGCGGCCGGGATGGACGACTACCTGAGCAAGCCATTTAACCTCGCCAGTCTCTTCGATGTGCTATCAGCACATTTGGCCGAACTGTCGGCGGCCGCCGCACCGATGGAATCGAAGGCGACAACTGGCGCGTCGAACAGCAACGATCCAACACCGCTCGAATCGAAGGCGACAACTGGCGCGTCGAACAGCAACGAATCGACACCGCCCGAATCGAGCTCGACAAATAACAAGTTGATCGGAACCGATACGCTGCCGGCCAATTTCGAGACTGACACCGTCGTCCTCGATCCCAATTCCCTCAATATTATCCGCAAGCTTCAGCAACCCGGGGAGCCCTGTTTGCTGAGCAAAGTAATCAACCTGTATCTCGAGACCTCAAAGGAACTCCTGGTCAATCTACGCACGGCTATCGACAAGGCGGATGCGAATGCGCTGGTCGAAACTGCCCACGCACTGAAATCGTCCAGCGCCAACGTCGGCGCCAAAGTGCTTGCCGATCTCGGCAAGCGATTCGAATCGATGGGCCGCCGCGATGATCTCAACGGCGCCGCATCTCTGCTCATGCAATTCAATGCGGAATATCGTCGCGTCGTTGACGCGCTGAGCAGAGAATTGCGCGACACAGCAGCATGACTGACAGGTCAAATCCAGTGGTGATGGTTGTGGACGATGATCCGGCCGTACGTTTACTCTGTGAGCAGTCACTGGGGCCGGCCGGCTTCAATGTTTTGTGCTTCCCTGACGGCGTATCCGCGCTCGAAGCCTTGTCTGCGCTGCAACCCGATATCATCTTGCTGGATGTTGAAATGCCCGGCACTGATGGTTTCTCGGTATGCCAGGAAATCCGCGCACGCAAATCGACGACAGACATTCCAATCGTCATGGTTACCGGCAACGACGATACAGAACCAATTAATCGCGCCTATGATCTCGGCGCAACCGATTTCATCAGGAAGCCCATTGCGTGGGCTGTACTTCCGCATCGCGTTCGCTACCTTTTGCGAGCGAACGCGGCCTTTGCCGATCTAAGGCGCGCGGAGCAAAAGACTCGCGCTCTTCTCAAAACCATTCCGGACATGATACTGAGCATTGATTCGAAGGGTGTCATTCAGGAGCTGGTAGGCGGTGATATGCGTTACTCGGACGGGTGCGAAAACCATGTTGGGCAACCACTGGAATCGTTTTTCCCGCCAGCGGTTGCCAAGACCGTGCGCGAGTACATGCATGTCGCTTTAGCCAAAGGGGGCGTGCATGTCTGCGAGCACGTGCTCGCCGACAATAAACGATACTGTGAGACCCGCCTGATAGCGCGAGATGAGAACAATGTGCTGGCCATTGTGCGAGACATCACGGACCGCAAGGAATCGGCAGCCAAAATTCATCGGCTTGCCTACTATGACAACCTTACGGGGCTGCCGAATCGTCAACAATTCCTGCGCGACCTGCGGTTGGCAATCGCGATTGGCAGACGCGAAGAAACGTCAATAGCCCTGCTCTTTATAGACCTGGATCGATTCAAACGTATAAACGATACATTGGGGCACAGTGTCGGCGATATGTTGCTCAAGTCGGTTGCTAAACGACTGGAGAATTGCGTCCGAAATTCGGATTATGTTGCCAGGCTGGACACGCAAGACCTGCCTAATGTGCAACTCTCACGCGTGGGCGGAGATGAGTTCGTCATCCTCATGACGAATATCAAATATGAAGAAGAGACCTCCGTGGTTGCGAAGCGCATCGTCGATGCATTGGCAGCTCCATTCAACTTTAAGGACCATCAATTTGTCGTCACACCAAGCGTAGGTATCGCCATGTTTCCAGGAGATGGCGACAATGTAGAAGACCTGTTGATGAATGCAGATATTGCGATGTATCGGGCCAAGTCCGCTGGCCGGAACATGTACCGATTTTATTCAGACACGATGCGTACTCGCTCGCTCGAGCGTCTTGATCTGGAAGGCGACCTGCGCAAGGCAATCGCCAACGGGGAGTTTTGTCTGCATTATCAGCCGAAGGTCGAGATTGCGACGTGGTCAATCGTCGGTGTCGAGGCGCTGCTGCGGTGGAACCATGCCGAGCGTGGCTGGGTGTCGCCTGGAGAATTTATTCCGATTGCCGAGGATACCGGTCTCATTGAACAAGTCGGCGAGTGGGTGATTCGCGAAGCGTGCTCCCAGTTGCGTAAGTGGCAGGACAGTGATCTGGATAAGCTCAGCATTGCTGTCAATGTTTCGAGCAAACAAATCGGTAGTGGCGACTTCCTGCACACGGTCCTGAACCTCGTTGAGAAAGCAGCAGTCCGACCGCAACTCCTCGAGCTCGAAATTACGGAAAGCCTGTTGATGACTGATGTGCAAGAGACTGTCGCAGCACTGGTTTCATTGCGAGAAGCGGGATTCCGACTCTCGGTTGACGACTTTGGCACCGGCTACTCATCTCTGGCGTACCTCAAGCAGTTTCCATTGAATGCTCTGAAGATCGATCGATCTTTTGTGCAAGGACTGCACCAGAACGCAGATGGAGCGACTATCTGCACAGCCATTCTCGCGATGGCAAAAGAGCTGGGCTTGAAGGTCATCGCAGAAGGTGTCGAATTTGAGGAGCAACTCGAATTCCTGCGAAAACATCGGTGCGACGAGATCCAGGGTTTCCTGTTCAGCAAGCCACTGCCCGCGGACGAGCTGGAAGAATTTGTCCGGCGCCACGAATCCGTTGACGTGGTGGTCACCCTGTAAGGCCCAACACAAACACACACGCAGGGCGGTTCGAACCCTGTTTTGCAGATAGTCCAACCTGCTGCCTGCCGCTCCAGCTTTTGCTTGTATCCCACGCTACAATCGCGTCAGGTTTGGAATTAACTGGGGAACGCCGTGAAGGAAAATCTGCAGATCACCGCGTACGAGATCATCGAAAAACCGATGGCCCTGCAGACGGCCCAACGGTCGCGACAGTGGATGGACGCTACGGTCGATCGCTTCGCTTATCGATGCCTTCCCGTAGCGATCGCCAATCAGGTCGGCTGGGATATTTTGTGTCCGGTCGCATTTACTGCCAAATGGAACGGCAGGGAAGGCATAGATGCAATCAAGATCAAATACCAGGGCCAGGAATCGCCGCTGATCAGCTCCCACTTCGGCCATGGCGTCCTCACGTTTACGCTGGGTTATTTATTTCGCACCAGCAAGTCGCATAATCTGTGGGTTAAAGGACCGACCAACTGCCCCAAGGATGGCATTGCGCCACTCGAGGGCCTGATCGAAACCGATTGGGCGCCATTTTCATTTACGATGAATTGGAAGTTCACGAGACCGCGACACAAGGTGCAATTCGATGCGGGCGAGCCAATTTGCAGGATTCTGCCGTACCCGCGGCATTACATACGCAAATTCGATCCTCAAATTCAAAACATCCACCACAACGCCAAGCTATTCGGTCAATATGACGCGTGGCGAAAGACCCGAGTGGCATTCAATGCTGATTTAAAAGACGCCGATTCCGATGCCGCAAAGGCGAAATGGCAACGCACGTATATGAAGGGTCAGGATTCGATGGGCAATGCCTTCGCCGGACATCAGACCAAGATTCAGATGAAGAACTTCAGGCGTGCCTGATAAAGTCGGCGCACATAAAAACGAGGAGCTTCCCAGCAAGTGAGCAATATCGCAAAAGAAATTCGGATCGACGCATCGGTCGAAACCGTATGGCGTTACCTGGAGGAGCCACATCTGCTGGCGGCGTGGCTCATGCGTAACGATTTCAAAGCGGAGGCAGATCGTCCCTTCCGCTTTTTCGGCCCGGCAAGTGGACCATGGGGCGGTGAGGTTCGGTGCAGGATAGTCTCGCTGGAAGCGCCGCATGAACTGGTGTTCACCTGGAATGCCAATGATATCGGCACGGACACGCTGGTGACAATTGCACTGTCCGAGGACCGAGGTCAAACACTCGTGCGACTGACGCACGACAATTTCGCGGCCGCAGATGGTGCTGTGGATGCCATTGTCGACCGGCATTCCTGCGCATGGGACGATCACCTTCGCGTACTCACTATTCAGGCAGAAGAGGATCACCTGGGCACACAAGTTGCGCCGGCGCCCATCGACTGGACACGTTTTAAACTGTACGCCACCGTTCGCGTAGCACCGGAAAAAGTCACGGCCGCCTGGGTAACGAGCGGCGGCATGGAGAGTTTCTTCGTGGAAATGATGCAGATCACCGATCCAGAGGGGTCGCTGCGACATCCGCATGCTACTGCATGTGCCGGCGATCCGTTTACGTGGCGCTGGCACAATGGTCGGCGAGTCTCCGGTGAATACCTGAGCGTCCAGGATGACGGTAGCGCGTCATTTACGTTTGGCGAGTCAAACGTACGAATCAGAGTCCAACCGGTCGGCGACAGCACACTTCTCGAATTAACGCAGTACGACATTCCTGATACGCCGGACGCACGTATGCACATACATACGAATTGTCGCGCCGCCTGGGTATATTTTCTGACGAACTTGCGCTTCGTCCTGGAAAAAGGCATAGACGGACGGGATACGACTCGAGAGACTGGCGCAAGCTTTTCAACCTACTTTGATCCCGACCCTGCTGACAAGGCGGAAGCCGGCTGAGGTCACCACCGTTCCCGCTTCTTGCACTACCGCACAGCTAAAGTGCGGCGTCTTGCCCGCTGCCGGCGAATATCGATGAAGTTCTTCATTATGAGCGTATCGGATGACTTCATGATCTCCACCATCTCTGCACTGATTGCGGGTGCGTGCTTGACTTTGAGTAGGTGCTGGCCCAAGGAAATGACGTCGTCGTCCTGCAGTATGGTCTTTGTGACAATTTTCGAATTGACGGTCGTGCCGTTAGCACTGTTCAGATCGAGCAGTATCAGTGCATCGGAATACAGCAGCAGTACAATATGCAGCTTGCTCACAAAATCGTCGTCGACAATAATATCTGCAAAATCTGAGCGACCGATCAGGACCTTTTTTTCCGTGAACGTGTATTCCTGCAGCAGTTCGCCGTCTTTCGTTACAACGAGACTTGGTGGTATGCGACCGACTGCCTCGCAAACACCCAACACCGGAATATCCACATCGGTTGGATCGTTGTTTTCATTTGGAGCGTAAGTATCAACGACGCTGATCGGGATATCCGCGGAACGCAGCATGGCCTCAAGCGCGTAATGATTCAGTGAACCCGGCCACCCACCCGACTGATCGTG
>JADFKA010000128.1 GCA_022565135.1 Pseudomonadota bacterium | reverse complement strand
GACTCAAGCATCGAATCGAAGCACATGCCCGCCAACTTGATGCCGTGGCGTGCGAGTACGTGAGCGTCATATTTGAGGTGATGGCCGACCTTCTTGCGTTGCGGATCTTCGAGAAAAAGTTTAAGTTTTTCAAATACTTCCTCCCGAGGCAATTGATCTGGCGCGCCCGGATAATTGTGCGCAACGGGTATATAGGCGGCCTCGCCGGCTGTGACACACAGCGACAGGCCGACCACTTCCGCAGTCATGTAATCGAGGCTCGTCGTCTCGGTGTCCACGGCAACGAGGTCAGCCGCGTTGATTAACTTTAGCCACTTGTCAAACGTCTTCCAGTCAAGAACGATTTCATAGTCGCCCTCGACCGAATCGGCAATGACTTTGACCGCATCAGCTTCGTCATCCAGTTGACCCAGTAGCGTGCGTAGTTCGAAGTGGCTGTAAATTTCCCGCAAGCTTTTGATGTCGGCGTTTGCCGGCCGGAGGTCCATCATCGCCATGGGCAAGTCAACATTCAGACGAATCGTGGCAAGCTTTTGCGACAGTCGCAGCTGCTCAATGTTGTCACGCAGGCTTTCGCCGACCTTGCCCTTGATTTCGTCAGCATGATCGACAATACCATCGGCACTGTCGTATTGATTAAGCCACTTGGCGGCAGTCTTGGCACCAACGCGAGGGACGCCCGGAATGTTGTCCGAGGTATCGCCGACCAGTGCGAGATAGTCGATGATCTGTTCGGGATAGACGTCGAACTTTTCCTTAACGCCTTCACGGGCCATGATTTTGCCGCTCATCGTATCGACCAGCGTCACGTTATCGTTGACGAGTTGCGCCATATCCTTGTCGCCCGTTGAGACCAGCACGTTGAGACCATTGCTCGCAGCCTCCCGGCACAGGGTGCCGATGACATCGTCGGCTTCGACGCCTTTGACGCGCAACAAAGGCAGACCCATAGCCTTGATTGCCTCCATCAGCGGCTCGACCTGTGTACGCAATTCATCTGGCATGGGTGGGCGATTGGCCTTGTACTCGGCGAACATGTCGTCCCGAAAGGTCTTGCCCGGTGCGTCGAACACGACGGCAACATATTCGGCGGCCTCATCGCGGACGAGCTTATTGATCATGTTCAACACGCCATGCAATGCGCCCGTCGGTTCACCCTTTGCATTGCTAAGGTTTGGCAGGGCGTGGAACGCCCGGTACAGGTAGGATGATCCATCAATCAGGATCAGGTCAGCGCCTGACATGCGAGTACTCCATCAATATCACCTTGACCGAGTATTAGAGTCTCTGCCTTAGTGATTGCCCGTTTCGTCAGTCTCGTCCGAGTCTTCCTCGTCTTTAACGTCATCTGCTGGCGCCGCTGGCGCCGCTGGCGGTGATTGGACCGTGCTCGGATTGCCGGGAATGTACAGTGCGCCGCTTTGACCGCAGCCAATGAGAAACATAAGGAGGAGCAATGTAGCGAGCATGCGAAGTTGGCTTTTCATAATCGACGACCGGTTGGGAGGATCGGTCGATTATAGAGGGCTGCCACTTATTTTGAATAGCGTTCGGCAACTCGTTCATAGGCGGCGCGAAATGGAATACCTTCCTCACGGACCAGGCGGTAGGCTGCTTCGGCTGCATATATGCCAGGATCGAGCCTGATGTTATCGGCGTTGAAGCGCATGCCATCGAGCAAATGGGACATGATATCGACGCTGTCGATGGCAATATCGATGGCGCGAAACAGTGGCGCTTTGAGGCGTTGCAGATCGCGTTGGTAGCCTGACTGAAGTTTCGCCGTAATCATCAGCGATTCGTCGAGACAGGCCTGCGCGGTTGCCGACGATGCGCGAATCAGCTCCAGTACGTCGGGATTGCGTTTTTGCGGCATGATCGACGACCCTGTCGTGATGTTGGCTGCGAGCGAGATATAAGCAAATTCTTGCGTATAGAAAAGCAAGAGATCGGTGGCCATGCGACCAAGATCTTGCAGCAGCAGCGTTATCTCAAACAGCAACGTGCTTTCTGCCTTGCCGCGCGACAGCTGCACTGATGTCACTGGTGTCTGTGTGCAGTCGAAGTCCAGTTTTTTCGTTGTCAGCTCACGATCAATGGGTAGCCCGGGCGTGCCGTAACCGGCTGCGCTGCCGAGCGGATTTTTGTTGATACGCCGGAGCGTCGCATCAAGGCCCGCGATAACGTCCGTAAATGCTTCGTCGAATCCGCCACACCATAGGGACACAGACGACGGCATTGCGTGTTGCATGTGCGTAAAGCCGGGCAGTTGCACGTCACCCTGCCGTTCGCTGACACGGCCGATCGCGGTGCGGAGTTCTGCGACGCGCTCAGCGAGATCGCCGACAGCGTCGCGCAGGTACAGGCGTAGCGCCGTTAGTACCTGGTCGTTCCGTGAGCGCCCCAGGTGCAGCCTGGCCCCCGCCTCACCGATGCTTTTTGTGAGCCGGGACTCAAGCGCCGTATGGACGTCTTCGTTGTCGAGACTAATGGTCCATTTGTCGGCGGCGAAATCAGCGGCCAGATTTTTCAGGCCCGCACAAATGGCCATACAATCCTGCGTGCTGATCAGCCCGGTTTCGGCGAGCATTTCGGCATGTGCGATAGAGCCCATGACGTCGTAGGGCACGAGGCGCGCATCGAGCAGATGGTCTTCACCGGCGGTGTAGCGGAGCACACGCTCGTCGAGTGGCAGACCTTTGTCCCATAGTCGCGTCATGATAATTCGCCGCCTTGCTCAGCCGAGGTCAGCGCGTCGATATCGCTGACAACGAGCGTGCCGGTGCCCTCATTGGTAAACACTTCGAGTAACAGGCTGTCGGCGACCTTGAAAGAGATGATATGTACGCGACTTACGCCGTTGGCAAGCGCTGCATCGATGGCGGCTGCCTTTGGCAGCATGCCATCTGCGAGTTTTCCCTCGGCTTTTAGCTTGGCTAACGCAGCGCGATCGATATAGCTGATCAATGATTGCGGGTCATCGACATCCTCGAGGATGCCGGGCGCAGCGATTGTGAGTATGAGTTTTTCAGCCTTGAGTTCGATGGCAATCGCCGCAGCCACGGTATCGGCATTGATATTCAGAATGTTTCCGGACTCGTCACAGGACAGCGGACTGATGACGGGCATGAGTCCGCTGTCGAGCTGCTTGACCACTATGTCGGCATCGACCGAATCAATGTCGCCGACGAAACCGTAGTCCACGGGCGTACCGTCGTCGCGTAGCACGGGCGGGCGCCGATGTGCGCGAATGAGGCCTGCGTCGATGCCGCTGATGCCAACCGCAGGTATCTGCAGGTCGCGGCATGCGGCCAGCACGCGTGTATTGATCTGGCCATTGAGTACCATTGCGGCGACATCGAGTGATGCACCATCGGTTACGCGGCGCCCGTCAATAAATGTTGATTCAATCCCCAGTGCCGTTGCAAGTTCGGTCGACTGTGGCCCCCCACCGTGAATAAGCACAACGCGGATGCCGACCTGGTGCAGAATTCCGACCTGCTCCATGAGCGCGGTCGTCTGTGCCTTGTCGGCAAATATCTCTCCGCCAGCCTTGAGCACGAATACCTTGCCCTTGAACAGCCGGATGTAGGGCGCTGCGTGTTTGAGCGCCGACACGACAATTGCACGGTCTTTGTTCGAGGTCATGAATGACTGCCCAGCATCTGATACAGGACCGCCATCTGCACCAGCATGCGGTTGCGTGCCTCATGAATGACGACGCTGCGGGGGCCGTCAAGAACAGCTTCGCTGACCACGACGCCGCGCCGCACGGGCAGGCAATGCATGAAACGGCAATCGTCCCGGGCATTGGCGAACCACGGTTCGTCAATGCACCAATACTCGAGTTCGAGCCGAAGTTTCTGATCGGCGAGTTTGTCGCCGTAGTGAAGAGTAGACGACCATGACTTGGCGTAAATGACATGCGCGTCCTGCATTGCCTCAACACGATCGTCGGTTTCGGTAACTGAACCACCGCTGGCCTCGGCAGCTTGCCGGGCTTTTTGCATCAGCGATTCGGGGAGCGCAAAGCCTTCGGGTCGCAACACGGTCACATCCATGCCGCGTTTCGCGGCGGTATATAGAGTCGATGCAGGCACGGCCAGCGGCAGTGCCTTGGGGTGATAGGCCCAACTCAGCACGAACTTGCCGCCGTTGGCGGGAATATCGAGATCGTCGAGCGTTTTCCAGTCCGCCAGGTTCTGGCATGGGTGATTCATCGCCGATTCCATATTGATGTACGGCGTGTCAATGAGGTCGGTCAATGCCGAGAAGTCGTGTTCTGCCATATCTGCCTCGAGATCCTTGCGCTCAGCAAAGGCACGAATGCCAATCGCATCGCCATAAGACGCAATCACCGGTACGGCTTCGCGTATGTGTTCGGCCGCCGCCCCGTCCATCACGATGCCAGGCCTTGTTTCGATTCCGTGAATGGACATTCCCGGTGAAATGACGAACGAGCCGCCGCCCAGACGGGTCATTGCGGCCTGGAAAGACGCAAGTGTTCTGAGCGAAGGACTGAGGAACAACAAGGCAAGAACCTTGCCGCGTAATGCCTGCGGTTCGGGGTGCGCGTCAAGCCTGTTCGCGAGTTCGAGAAGTTCACGTATCTCGTCAGTCGTGAAATCAGCAAGGTCATTAAATTTCTTCATCAACGATTCCTTTCATGAGCTGTCATTGTCGGGCTAATCGACGCGAGTGCCCGCTCGAGTTGATCGACATGGTTTGCTTCGAGAATGAGCGGCGCGAGCACGCGGAGCACATTCGGGTCGGCGCTAGTGCCAGTGAGAATGTCCTGTTCAAGCAATACGTCACGCACGTCGATTGCAGGACGGTCGCAAACGAGCCCGAGTAGCAAGCCCATTCCCTGAATCATACGCACCGGGCCGACGACACAGTGCTCGCGAATTTGCGTTTCGCGCCGACGCACATTGTGCAACAGTTTCTCGGCCTCGATCGAATCGAGCACAGCGATCATTGCAGCTGCGGCGACGGGGCCACCACCGAACGTTGAGCCGAGATCGCCGCATCCAAAGCACTTCGCGATGCCGTCATTGCACAGAACTGCGCCACACGGGATGCCGCCACCGAGAGCCTTGGCGCTGGTCAGAATATCCGGCTCGATGCCATACGCCTGTGTCGCGAAGTATTGACCGGTACGGCCAATGCCGGTCTGTACTTCGTCAACGATCAACATCGCGCCGTGTTTCGATGTTATTGCACGCAAGGCCTTAAGAAAGTCCATCGAAAGGTCATAGGCGCCGGCAACACCCTGCACCGGTTCGACAATTACGGCGGCAATATCGTCGCCGATCATGTTTGCAACAGCGTCGCAGTCGTCGCGTGGTATGAAGTCAACGGCAAATGGCCGTTGCGGAAATCCGTACCACTGCTCCGAATTCCAGGTCACGGCCGCCGCCGCCGCGGTACGGCCGTGAAAGCCATGCGAGATCGCAAGAACCTTCTTGCGTGCTGTTGCGACGCAGGCCATACGCAGTGCATTCTCGTTGGCTTCGGCACCCGAATTGACAAAAAACACTCGCCGTAAATTCGCTGGTGCGATAGCAAGCAGTTTCTCGGCTGCTCGCGCCCGCACATCGAGCGCAACAGCGTTGCTCTGGAAAATCAGTTTGCTGGATTGGTCAGAAATGGCCTTAATCAGCCGTGGATGTGCGTATCCAAGAGCGGCGACGGCATGGCCGCCATAAAGATCCAGGATGCGGCGGCCGTCACTCGTCACAATGTCGCAGCCTTC
>JADFKA010000127.1 GCA_022565135.1 Pseudomonadota bacterium | reverse complement strand
ATGAAGTCGGCGTTTTCTTCGCCCGGCACGCCAAAGATGTACTCGATGCCTTCTGCTTCGAGGCATTTCACCAGCAGGTCCGATGCTTTCACTTTGACTCCTTATTATTAGGCCTAACTTTAGCCGATATCGAAAGCGACTGCCCGCGTTATGTCAAAGCACAAAAAGACGGACTGTCATACAGACTTCGAAGGCGCCATTGGGCCGCATCGTGATTCTGTTGAATTTGTGACGGCTCCTGTATCGCTACTGCCTTCAGCAGGCGCATTTTCGCGGGAAGCACGGGGTTATGCGAGATTAAATGATGCAAGCGCTGATCGTTTGGGCAATCGCGCTGAGCGTCCTGGCTTATGGCGGCGCCAAGTTTTATTTGCACGGCAAGGTCTCTGAGGCGATGGATACGGTCGTGCTCATGATGTCGCCGTTTGCGCGTGTGGACTATGACGGCATTGCCTCAACCATGACCGGTGAGCTCACGGTCGAGGGCGTAACCATACGCATAGAAGGTTTCCGGGACGAGATCCGTATTGACCGAGTGGGCATCGACACGCCGAGCTTTTTCGCATTGCTCGATCTCAGCGATATGATGAAGATGCAGGGTGACGTCATGCCCGAGTATTTCGGCTTCCTCGTGGAAGGGCTGCATATGCCCGTCGATGCGGATTACTACCAGGAGATTTACAACTTCACTGTGCAGTCGCTGGGCGTAGACGATGCTGAACGAGCGGCGATAGAATGCACAGGCCGGTATGGCTTCTCACCGCGTGCTCTCGCAGCGCTGGGCTATGAAGAGCAGGTCATTTCGATGTCCATGACGTTTCGTGATCAACCGTCAAAATACTTGCTCGAAATGGCGCTCAACATTGACGACATGTGGGATCTCGATGCAAGTATCTCGCTGGACGGCGATATGATGACCGAATTGTCGAAAGGAACCCGGTACCGACCCAAATTGAGCGAAATGCGGCTGGTATTCACAGACCGCTCTCTCAGGCAACGTGTTACGAAGTATTGTGGTCAGCGAGGATTGTCACCGGAAGAAGTCTTGACAGCACAAATGGACGCATTCCGCTATTCCGGCACATCATCCGGTATTGAGTTTGATGAATACTTACTGGATCCGTACCGGGAATTCCTCGAACGTAAATCGACCCTGGTCGTAACCGCGCAGCCGACCAATTCGGTCGCATTCTCACAGATCGATCTCTACAAACCCAGTGATGTACCCGCGTTGCTGAATCTTGCGGCGATAGCGCGCTAGCGTCACTACGCTGTAATGCGAGGCCGGTACAGCCCGGGCCGGGCCTTGTAGACCGACCGGGCTAGCCCAGTAGTGCGTGGTCGTCGGGTAATTTGTGCGTAACCCACATTGCCAGGCGATGCCGTATTTTAGGAAGTGTGTCCTGACCCCTCGGCAGAGGACTGATTTCCTTGTCGTGGATCAGTAGCCGGTACGCATATTCGATCTTGAGATCGTGGGAATCCGTCGCCTCGAATTCGACGATTCCGCGCTTGACGGCGTCGACCATAATGAGCCGCAGCGCTTCTTTCAGGAGTCCTTTTTCGTTCTTGAGTTTTTTTGGCATCTTGCGCCTTTCACGAAATTACGTGCGTGGCTGCGAGCATGATAACAAATCGAAATGACCCGCCATGAATGATTCACCGTAGCGACGAATTCCTCTACGGCGTGGTCAAGCAGCGCCTGGAAAACGCAGATCTGCCTATTCGTTATCGGCCACTGGGCAGCCGTCTTGAGGTTTGGCGCGGTTTTTTCATGAATAATCCGGGCCAGCCCCATTTTCTTCGGCCTGCCAATTCTGGTGCGTCAATTAATTGACACTCATCCACGCGTTTTGCTACCCTATTCGTTTGAAAAACAAAGAGATAAAACTCTCGACAAGTTGTTTGCTGTTATGTAGGATGCCGCGTAATGCACTGGTGAGTTGCCACGAAAGTCGGACTAGCTTTGCATTACGACGGTGGTAATTCGTGTTGATTGTTCGCCAACGGAGAGGGGGAAACCCCGGCAGAACGATGTTGATTGCACCCGACCGAGATAATCTGCATAAGATTGTCGTGCTCAATCCCAAAGGTGGTTCCGGCAAAACCACTCTCGCTACGAATATTGCGGCTTGTTACGCGACGCGCGGTCCAGCGCCGACACTCGTGGACTGTGATCCACAGGGTTTCAGCATGCGCTGGCTCGAGAAGCGGCCCCCACACCTGCCCAAGATTCACGGTATCTCTGCGTGCCAGGAAATGGTGCAATCTACGGGCACCGTGTACGTGCAGACCGAGTCTGATACCGAAAACCTGATCATCGATATGCCAGCCGGTATCAGTCCGGACGAGTTATTCGATGTCACCTACGATGCCGGCAGTATCCTGATTCCGGTTCTGCCATCGGAAATTGATGTTTTCTGCGCGTCGCGTTTTATTGCCGAACTGTTGCTGGTCTCGCAAATTGATCGGCGCGACTGTCAATTGGCCGTAGTGCCCAATCGCACGCGGCAGAACACGAAAAGCTACCAGATGCTGATGCGTTTTCTCACCAGTTTGAGAATACCGATCATTTCCGTACTTCGTGACACGCAGAATTTCGTGCACGCTGCTGCGCATGGCATCGGTGTTCACGAGTTACCTGCGCACAAGACAAAAAAAGATGTCGCACAGATGGATTTGATCATCGATTGGCTTGACCAGCGGCGCATGCGTCGACTGGATGCTCTCATTTCAACCCATTTTGAGCACCTCGAGGGGGCACCGATACTAACTCCCTTGCGCGGCAAGGACCTGCGTTAGATTTCTGGCGCACTCGATCGCTCCGAGTCCAATTCGGGCCGAATACAGCTTTATACATGCCGAGTGCACGATGCAGGGAATTAATTTGCCTGTTGGACGCTTCGATGATCGGAATCATGTCTCGATGCTGATGTTCAATTGTCAACTGGCTGATATCTCGTTCAGATTGAACTCCATGTTTTATTCAGCACGCATGAACATTGAAAACATGGTGGCCGTCATCAGTATGTCGGTAGTCAGCCTCGTCGCCATGTTACGTTTCGTAATTCCTGTAGTCAGCGATCGCGGCTGTTGCATACGCTTCGAAACCCCAGTTATCCAGGATCGCGCTGCCGACGGGGGCGTGCCACTCGTCCATGATGCGCATTAACGGAGCTCCATCGCTGCATAACGCCGGGTGTTTTTCCGTTTTGCTGAGAATGTATAGCTTGCCAAAACTGTGCATAAGGCCGATCAGCAAGGCTTCGTCGGGATTGCATTTTGTCAATTTTCTTGCGAGTACGAAGCAGAGCGCCGCAACATACGCCGATTCGTCCCACAAATTGTTGAGACAATTTTTCGCCGCTTTTAAGGTGTAACTGGACTTCGTCTGAACGACGCCGTAGGACAGGGTTGTATTTCGAACCATGTTAAATCCGATTCACATTGCGGCCGCGCAATTTCTCATCGCCAAGTCATTTACGGTGGAAGCATTTGAGAAAATACTCAGTACGGTTGTAACTTGAACACTATTTTATTTCGCGCGACCGCGGGAGCAGGCATAACAACATGAGTACGAGTTTCGTCACACCTTCACCGTCAGCGATATCGAGTCTACTCGCCGTCATCTTCGGTGAAAATATCAGTGTCAGCGATTGCGAGCCACTGGAACTGAAAAGCCAGCACGTCGCCACTTTTATTAATGACGAGGACAAGCTGGTCGCGCTGTGTGCGTGTGACATTGAGTTCGTGGCCTATTCCGGCGCCGCCCTGTCCATGATTCCGCTCGATATCGCGAACGAAATGATTTCCGGCAGGTCCGTGACTGATGCGATGCACGACAATTTCTACGAAGTAATGAACATCTGCTCGAAACTCTTAATGTTGGATTCGAGCGCACACCTGCGGCTTGGCAAGACCATGAGCCCCGACAGCGCGGCTTAGCCGATCGCGGCCCTGCAGGATTCGGGGAAAATCACCGGATTCGGTATCGACATACCGAAATATGGCAAGCGTACGCTCACCTTCGTCGTGACCTGAAAGACAGGCCTGGAACTGTCGTCGAGGGTTGATCTCGCACAATAATTGTGCAAATACTTTGCATTCTCGCGTTTTGCCGTAACGGGGCTGAATCGTGATAAATCAACCGGCGCAAATTTCTCAAAGCACCATGCATCTGGATATCGCGGCACCGGTCGAGCGTGTGTGGCAAGCGTTGACGCGTGTCTGCGATGCAGGCAGACAAGGAACTTATCAGGAAGTGGTCTTGTCCGAGTAAGGACATGACGATTCCCATCTGCCGGATGCCCTTTTAGTACCGACAAAAGGATTAATAACAATGAAACTCTACTACAACCCCATATCGACCTATTCGCAGAAAGTCCTGATCGCCATGTATGAGAAAGGACTCGAATTCGAACCCGAGATCATCGATCTGATGGATGCGGATGCCCGCGACAAATATTGTGAAGTATATCCAATGGGCAAAGTTCCGTGCCTGCAGCTTGATGACGGTCACATCATTCCGGAATCCAGCATCATCGTTGAGTACATCGATCCATTGGCGACACCGACCCTTATTAAAGGCGACGCAGACGAGATGCGCAGGATTCGATTCAAGGATCGTATGTTCGATCTGTATCTGAATGACGCAGTTGTGACCTTGCTATTCCAGGGCATGAAGCCCGCAAGCGAGCAGGATCCTGAGCGCATCGAAAAAGCCAGGTTCCATATCGCCACGATGTACAGCTTCATGGAGAATGAATTCGCCAATCAGCCCTACGCGAATGGCGAGGAATTCATGATGTCGGATTGTTCGGCCGCGCCGGGTCTGTTCTATGCCGAACAGCTTGCGCCTTTTGCAGAGCATGAGAACATTTCCGCGTACTGGGAGCGCCTGAAATCGCGACCGTCTATTTCGCGCGTGCATGAAGAAGCCGCCCCGATTCTGGCAGCGTTCAGGGCGCAGAACGCGGCCTGAACGCGACGCACATGCGACATTGGCAACCCTTTATAAAAAGCACCGTCGCGGCGCTCGTCATAGTTGGCTTCGTCAATGGTGCCGGCGCGCAGTCAGCGAAAACTGAACATACCTTCAAACTCGATGATGCCGATAGCCGACCAGCCGCAAGCCTGGAGGATGTTACGTGGCTCGTCGGTTCCTGGGCGGGTGCAGCGTTTGGCAGAACCTTTGAGGAAGCAGGCAGCCTCAGTCTCAAGGTAAAACACTTCAGTGCGGATTTTACGGCCTGGGAAGACCGGCAGGACTACGTCAGGTTTCGGCTGGTGAAATTGGACAAGAACGCCGTGCACTTTTCGGGCTTGAGCTTTTACCGCATTGACGACAACGAAATTCATGCGTTCGTCACGATGCACCATGAAGGCACGGTGCGGGAAGAAAAGCTGGTTTACCGTCGCAGCGACTAGCGCCAGGATCCGCGCCGTACAGCATCGTTTTGGTGACCCATTTACCCTGCGACGGGCAGCGCGGCCCCGGAATCAGTGATTCCAGCTACAATCCCTGTATACTACTGGGCCGTCTCTGGAAATAATAATAACAAAGTGATCACCGTTGATGCCGATATTGGCAGTAGTATTGAGCGCGCTCATTACGCACTGGTTCCCGCCCACGATTTTCTGTTTACACCCGCTATGCAAGAGTCCAGTGAGGCCTTCCGGCTTGATTGGCAGCATCTCGAACCAGATCCCTACATGGCTGATGGCGGAAAATACCGATTCAGGCGGTACGGGTTGTTTCGGCTGTCGGCAACGACGG
>JADFKA010000126.1 GCA_022565135.1 Pseudomonadota bacterium | reverse complement strand
GTCGTCGGCGTCGGCAATATTTACTCCAGCGAGGCCCTGTTCCTTGCCGGTATTCATCCGCGCCGCGCCGCGGGTCGTATTGCTGCACACCGTTACGACGCGCTTGTCGCTGCCATCAAGCTCGTGCTGCAAAACGCGATTGCCGCTGGCGGAACAACTTTGCGAGACTATTACGGCGGTGATGGACAGCCCGGGTATTTTCAACAGCAACTCGAAGTGTATGGTCGCGATGGACAGTCCTGCCGACGTTGTAAGCGTCCTGTGTCTGTCATGGTGATAGGCCAACGATCGACATTTTATTGCAAGAGATGTCAAACCTGATAACGGCTATCGCCCGTAGCGCTTGAGCAGCGCCTGTTCGACTTTGGGCGATACGAATTTCGACACATCACCGCCGAGCTCCGCCACCTCACGAACCAGGCTCGATGATATGAAGGTGTACTTCTCCGTGGGGGTCAGAAATGCCGTCTCCACCTCGTCGGTCAGATGCCGGTTCATGTTGGCCAGCTGAAATTCGTATTCGAAGTCGGACACGGCCCGCAGTCCGCGAATGATGACCCGTAAACCATTATCTCGCGCGAAATCCACCGTCAGTCCTTCGTACCCCGTCACCTCAACATTGTCGATATCGGCAAGCGCGCTCGCCGCCATCGCAACGCGTTCTTCGGTCGTAAACAACGTTTTCTTGCTCGCTGGATGGGCCGCAATGGCAACGACCACCCTGTCGAATAACACGCTCGCGCGGCGAACGAGGTCCTCATGACCTAAGGTGATCGGATCGAAGGTACCCGGATACATCGCGGCTACTGTCATCGGCGGGCTCCTCTAGGAATTGATCCCAACTCTTACGAGCGAATATCGCACATTGCCGGCGTTTCCTGTCTTCAATGTCTGCCATCCGTCGGGCAGTTCAAGTACAGGTCTGGACCGGTCCTCCTCAATATAAACAGACGCATCTGCGGCGAGAATCGATTGCTTTTGCAGCAGTCTACACAAGTCGCCGAGCCTTTCATCTGCGAATGGCGGGTCCAGAAACACAAGGTCGAACTCGCCGCAATCCACGTTCGTCAGAAATCCAAAGGCATCTGTCTCATAGACCATCGCTGCGTCGGTATTCAACGTCGCAATACTCTTGCGTAATGTGTTTGCAGCCAGCGCAGAATTTTCGACGAATACGGCGCTGGCAGCACCGCGTGACAGGGCCTCCAATCCCAGCGCACCTGTTCCGGCAAACAGATCGAGGCATCGGGCTCCTGCAATGCGTGGTGTCAACCAGTTGAACAAAGTCTCGCGAATTCGCTCCGATGTCGGACGCAGGCCCGGGACATCGGCGATATCCAACAGACGGCTGCGCCAGTTTCCCGCTACAATACGCAGCCGTCCCCGCTGGGATTTTTTATCGGCCTTCGCGCTTCGCTTTGCCATATTCTTCTTCTTGGCATTCGTGTTGATGCACCGTGGTATGCAAACAGTGTAGGTGATTCAGCGCCCACAAGGGATTTTGAATAACGATGTTCGCAAATGAAGAAAAACTTGTCCCGAAGCAGAGTTTTTTCACACGACTGCGTACACGATTGAACAGTGGTGGCGGTTGGCTGACCTACGACCTCGCCAACCTCGCGCCCGGCGGCGCGATAGACGAGGGCGTTCTTGATGAACTTGAATCCCTGCTCGTGATGGCCGACGTCGGCATTGACACTACTGGACGCATCATTGGGGATCTGCAGAAGAGTCTGGCGCGCAAGGAGCTTAAAGACGCGGATGCCCTGCGCGCGGGTCTGCGGCGCTCGCTGCTGGCGATACTCGAACCGGTATCTAAACCGCTCGAGATCACGACACTCGATAATCCATTCGTTGTACTCATGGTCGGTGTCAATGGCGCGGGCAAGACAACAACCATCGGTAAGCTCGCGAAGCGATTCACGAATCAGGGTTTGTCTGTCATGCTCGCTGCCGGCGATACCTTTCGTGCTGCGGCCGTCGAACAGTTGCAATCATGGGGGGCGCGCAATGATGTACCTGTCATCGCCCAGCAACCAGGCGCTGATCCCGCCGCTGTAATATTTGACGCTTGGGAGGCGGCCAGTGCGCGCAATATTGATGTGCTGCTCGCTGACACGGCAGGTCGCCTGCAGAATCAACAGGGACTCATGGATGAGTTGGTCAAGATCAAGCGAGTCATCTCACGTCGCGACGAAACTGCGCCGCACGAGACCATGCTCGTATTGGATGCGAGCCAAGGACAAAATGCACTCGTTCAGGCACAGAAATTCCACGAGGCGCTGGACTTAAGTGGAATTTCGATTACGAAGTTGGACGGCAGTGCGAAGGGTGGCATTCTGCTTGCGATTGCCGATCAGATTGGTGTGCCCATTCGATTCATCGGCATCGGCGAATCGGCCGATGATTTGCAGCCGTTTGCCGCAGATGAATTTACAGATGCATTGCTCTCCGGCAGCGAGCAAAGATGATACGACTTGAAGATGTGACGAAGCGTTTCCCTGGCGGACAGGAGGCTCTATCCGGCCTGAGTTTTTCAATTGACAAGGGCGAGATGGTATTTGTGACCGGACATTCGGGCGCCGGCAAGAGCACTCTGTTGCGTTTGATCGCGCTGATTGACCGTCCGACGAGTGGTCAGGTCATCGTCGACGGGCAGAACACTCGGCGCGTCACGCGCCGCATGATTCCGGCTTACCGCCGGCAGATCGGCATGGTTTTTCAGGATCATAAGCTGCTGTATGACCGCCCGGTCTTTGACAACGTCGCTCTGCCACTGATCATCGCCGGGATGGGCTACCGGGAGGCTGGTCGTCGCGTGCGCCCAGCACTGGAACAGGTCGGACTGCTGCATAAGGAAAAGCAAAGACCCGAAACTTTATCAGCCGGCGAACAACAACGCGTTGGCATTGCCAGGGCAATCGTGACGCGCCCGAAACTGCTGATCGCCGACGAACCAACCGGCAACCTCGATCCGGATTTGTCGCTGGAGGTCATGCGAATTTTTCGCCGCTTCAACGAGGTTGGTGTGACGTTGCTGATTGCGAGTCACGATATCTCGCTGATTGATCGCCTGGGGTGTCGCCGCATCGCGCTTGAGGAGGGTCGGCTCGCCCGGACAACTGACGACGACATCGATGCCGGCTACAGTTCATCCGAAGCCGGTCTGGATCCTGAAGCATGGCGATGACTCGCCACTCGGACGCTGTTGCGCCGGTCCGCTCGTCGGGCCCGATGACGACATGGCTAACGCGACATATCAGTACTGCGATCGGCTCGGCTGGACGCCTCTTCAGGCAGCCGTTCGCAAGTCTGATGATCATTCTTGTCATTGCCGTGACGCTCGCGATTCCGGCCGCAGCAAATCTCCTTATCAAGAATGCACTATCGATCAGCTCCGGTTGGGACAACGCTCTCGATTTCTCGATCTACCTTCACCGCGGCATATCCGAAAGTGATGCTTTGGACCTCGCGCAACTCATCGCACAACGTGCAGATGTCGCCGCCGTCGATTTCGTATCTGCAGGCGATGCGTTAGAGCAATTCAAGCAGCAGTCGGGTTTCGGCGAGGCGCTGGACCACCTGAGCGAGAATCCCCTGCCGCATACGCTGATTGTCCGCCCCGGCCCATCAAACTCGGTGCAGTCCATGATTTTGTTGCAGGAGGAGCTTGGCAATCTACCCGAGGCGGATATTGTGCAGGTCGACACCGAATGGGTGCAGCGCTTTCATGCGATTCTGGATATCGTCAGACAGGCAATAGTGATTGGCGCAGCGCTGCTCGGGGTCGCCATCATCGTCATTATTGGCAATACGATTCGACTCGACATTCAAAATCGCCACGAGGAAATCGAGGTTACCAAGCTTATCGGCGCCAGCAATGCGTTCGTGCGCCGACCCTTTCTTTGGTCCGGATTCTGGTATGGCCTCTTTGGCAGCTTGCTGGCGCTGGCACTCGTCCAATATGGGCTGTTTCTACTCGAACAACCCATCGCCCGACTGGCCGGCCTGTATCAAAGCAGCATCACCGTTTTGACTCTGACCGGCGGCGAAATCCTGTCCCTGCTCGGTATCGGCGTCGCGCTGGGGCTAATTGGCTCCTGGTTCGCGGCGACACGCCATATGCGGCGAATTGAGCCTCGTTGACGTAACAATTTAACATAATGCGAAGAGCTTCTTGAACCTCAACTTACTGTTTTAAAAAGAATAATCATTATGACACCACGGAACTTTCGAGATTGTTAGCACTCTAACGCCTTGAGTGCTAAAATCGACAATCACAACGGAGGGTTTCAATGACAACAGCGATTGCAGCAATGAACCGTGATATTGCGCTGGCCGGACCAGTCGGTAGTATCAATGTTTACATCCATGCCGTCGGCGCCATTCCGGTACTGAGCCAGGAGGACGAGCACACGCTCGCAACCCACTTCCACGAGACAGAGGATCTCGATGCCGCGCGCGATCTGGTCATGGCGCACCTGCGTTTCGTCGTGCATATTGCCAAGGGTTACACGGGCTATGGCCTGCCACTGAGCGACCTGATCCAAGAGGGCAACGTCGGGCTGATGAAGGCGGTCAAGCGATTTGATCCTGACTACGGTGTGCGTCTCGTGTCATTTGCCGTGCATTGGATCCGCGCTGAAATTCACGAATTCGTTCTCAAAAACTGGCGCATCGTCAAAGTTGCGACAACCAAGGCGCAGCGTAAATTGTTCTTCAATCTGCGTAAATCCAAAAAGAGTCTTGCCTGGTTATCCCATGCGGAGACAAAAGCGGTCGCGAAAGACCTGGGTGTCACGCCGAAGGAAGTGACTGAAATGGAACGACGCCTGAGTGCCCGCGACGCGATCTTCGATCCGGCACCCTGTGCTGACGATGACCACAATTTCACACCTGCCGCGTATCTTCCCAGCCCTGATGCCGACCCGGCCACGCTCGTCGAAAAGACAGACTGGACCGAAGATGCGACTGCGCGTATGACTGCAGCTATGACGGAACTTGACGATCGTAGTCGCGATATTCTCGAGAACCGCTGGCTAAGCGAAAACAAGATGACCTTGCATGAGCTGGCCGACAGGTACGGCATCTCGGCCGAACGAATTCGTCAGGTTGAGGCAAACGCGATCAAGAAACTTCGCACAGCGATGGCCGTCTGAATGACGCCCAGCCGGGCAAGGAGCTATTTGTAAGTCTTGCGTCGGTAGCGAATCCAGCCGCCGTCCTCAACATTCATCGGATCATCGTGGGTCCAGTGCACGAGCCCGCCGAGCTCGTTCCACTCGTACATGCCACGAAAATACAATCGGTCGCCGACGCTAACCGGCGCTCGATCGGCCAGATCAATATTATGGGCGATTAGCAGCGACTGACGATTCCTGAGCTTTAGAATGATTCGCTGGTGGCGCAAACCGTCGTTGTCGTCAGATAGCAGACGCTGGATGAACCCCGAGTCCTCTATCCACTGCCCTGTATCGCTCTTTTGATAGAAGTCTTTGATTGCAACTCTACCCTGAAGTCACCGGAACCAGCGTAATTTCGACACGACGATTTGCCTGGCGGCCCAGGTCCGAGCTGTTACTTGCCATCGGGCGCATCTCCCCCAAGCCGACAGTAATCAGGCGTTGGCTCAAAATGCCTCGAGATTTGAAGTATTGCGACACAGATGACGCCCGACGCATCGACAATCCCTGGTTGTAGGATTGCGAGCCCGTGCTGTCGGTGTGGCCGGCCACCTCGACGACCGTCTGGTCAAAATTCTTGAGAACCTTGCCTACCGCAGTGAG
>JADFKA010000125.1 GCA_022565135.1 Pseudomonadota bacterium | reverse complement strand
CGCCATTCGAGCGTCCGCAGTATGGCCCATACGAGCAGGCCCATGCCGACAAGGGTGAACAACAAGCCGACGAGTGCGATGTAATTCTCTTTCTCGATGACTTCGCGGTACATGACAAACGGCATCGGTGCCGAGATAAGGTTCCAAATCCCTGCAAATATCCATGCGCCGATCATGGCCGACCTGGAACTTGAACGAATCGTCGCGGTCTGCCAGGCATCGTTCAATAGCCAGGGGCTGTCGGCATGTTCCGGGCCGGATTTGTCCTGCTCCGTCCGGGCCCGCCACATCACAATAAGAAGACCTAGGCCGAAGCCGCCGAATACCAACAGGAAAATGGATTTGAAACCGATCATGCCCCAGCGTATGCCGTGATCGATGACAGCCTCTGCCGGGTTGTCGGGATCAACGTAGACCAGGATTGTATCGCCGCTCGCATGCGCGCTGCTCAGGTTGCGACCGATGTCGACCTGATAGTCACCAATATTGTCGGCGCCGCTGCCAAGCGATACGCGCGTGCCGACGAAGCTCTCGCCTCGATAGCTGTACCTGTATTTCGCGAACGCCTCGTAGGTGTTCGAGTCGCCGCCGCTGTGTGTGTCGTAACCGCCGCGCAGCAGCTGTGCCTCGACTTGTACCCAGCTCTGCATGTGAAAGGACTCGATGCAGTCTTCGCTGATCGACCACAACATCCAGATACCGACGCTGAAGAACGGCAGTGCAAACAGCGAACCGAAAATCTTGCCCTGCATGCGTCGCACCGTAGCAGCGAGCGCTAAGTTTCGCTGTGAACGCCGTCCGATCTGTGCGGATTCTCACAGGTCCTGCAGTCTGTTGACAAAACATAAGTGTCTTACATTTCTCGAACCTGTTTACTCATGTCTGCCCCGGGTTCCGTCTGCCCAGCCGTCCCAAACCGCGAAGTTCTTCATTTGCTGTTCCAGATCTGTGCTGCCAATCAACGCCTCAATTTCTTCATGCGATTGCCGTGGCAGTCTTGCCGTGTCGTTGGCGAATCCCCATATGACTGCGGCCGCAATGACCGAGTTCAGTCTTAGTTGCTGCTGATCCACTTTATCGAAGGTATCCGATTCGGCGTGATAGTTGGACGCGTAGTTGGCATCGGACTGATTCGCGATCAGATTTGGCACACCCTCGATCATGAAATCAAAGTTGTCCGTGCCGACCAGCGGGACGTCGATCTGATGAAACGGGCCCAAGCCTGCAACGGCTGTCAGATAATCGTCCACCATTGACACGAGGTCGGGGCGGCCCCCCGTAAAGAATCCGGTCGTACGGCCGCTGCCTATATCGAACGATGCGGAAACAATGTGATTGTCGAGTTCGGCTTCGTGCTGCTCTGTGTACTGCCACGAACCGACGAGACCTTGCTCTTCGCCGTTCCACAACACGAATCGGATCGTGCGTTCGGGCCGCAGACCGAGGCGCGTGATTTGTCGGGCGATATCGATGAGCATGACGACATTGACGCCATTGTCGAGCGCACCGGTGCCGAGATCATGAGAATCGAGGTGCGCGCCAAACAATACGATTTCATCCGGTCGCGATTTGCCGCGAATTTCACCGATCACATTCGTCGCGGTGTATGCATATCCATCCTCGACCTCAATCGTGGCGGTCAGAGACAGATTGCGACCCGCGCGAAGCAAACGCATGACGCGCTTTGCATCTTCGCGCTCCATGACCAGTAATGGATGTTCATTCCTGCTTCCCAAAGCCGCATTGTGGCGAAACAGGAGATTCCTGGGCCGCGACGACATGTAGACGACGCCGGCAACGCCGGCCGCGAATGCGCGCGGCTCAATCGCGGCGGCGTCGTTGTATTCGGCGAACAGGCCGTCGAGTCCGACAGCATCGTCAAGGACCGGAGTCTCGACCAGTAGCCATGCGCCGTCGGCCGCATCGCCAAGTCTGGCGAAATCCTCCTCGCTGCCGCTGCCTGCGTCCAGCAACGGTGCCTTGAGAGCGTTAGCTGAGGTAGAAAATGGTTTTGCGACGACGCCGACACCAAAATCGATATCGCCCGAGACGCTCGCGTAAACGACCTTCTCCTGCCACTGGTAGGGCATCTCGAAGTCCTCGGTTGCCACGCTGATTCCTGCCTGGCGAAATTTTGCGACGGCCCAGGCCACGGCGTCACGATTTGCCGCCGAGCCGGTCAGACGTCCACCGATGGTGTCGGTCAGCTCATGCAAATCTTCGACAACAGGTGTGTCACCCAGCATTGCAGCGATCAGTCGCTCAGTGTTGTCGTTCGCCACTGCTGCAGGCGAAATCAAAGTCAATGCGGCAATCGTGAACAGGCTTCGGAGTATAGTTATTCTCATTGTTTCAATTCCGGGGGGAAAGCATGTCTATTCGGACCACTATTATGGCATCGGCGTTGCTTTTTTGTGGGCAAGTAATCGCCGCTGAGAGTCCGCCACTGCGCCCGGTGAATACCTATTCCATCGTCGCGCGCGATGCCCAGACGGGCGAACTGGGCGTCGCTGTCCAATCGCACTGGTTTTCGGTTGGCTCGTCGGTCCTCTGGGCTGAGCCCGGAGTTGGCGCAGTCGCGACGCAGTCATTTACGGACCCGAGTTACGGTCCGCTCGGGTTGCAGCTCATGCGCGCGGGCAAGGACGCATCTCAAGCACTTCGTGCACTATTGGCCATCGACGAGCACGCGAATGTACGCCAGGTCGGCATGGTTGACGCGAACGGTGTCGTCGCCAATCACACGGGCGACATGTCTATTGACGAACATTGCGAAATCGCGAGTGATAATTTCACGGTGCAAGCCAACCTGATGTGGAAAGCCACGGTCTGCGATGCAATGGTCGCGGCGTACAGTTCATCGAACGGAGACCTGGCCGAGCGACTGATGCTGGCCCTCGAAGCGGCACAAGGCGAAGGCGGCGATATTCGCGGCAGCCAATCGGCGGCGTTGCTCGTCGTCAGCAATGACCGATCGCTGCCTGCGTGGGGCGGTCGCGTATTCGACCTGCGTGTCGAAGATGATGCCGAACCGCTGATCGAACTGCGGCGTTTGCTGATGATGAATCGGGCTTACAACCTGATGAACGAGGGCGACGAGCACATGACAGTTGGCGCGGTCGAGGCGGCGGTCGAAGCCTATGGCGCTGCCGAAGCGCTAGTACCGGACAGTCACGAAATGATCTTCTGGCATGCGGCAACGCTGGCCGGCGCGGGCCAGGTGGACGAATCGTTGCCGTTGTTCGGCAAGGCATTCGCGATGTGGCCGCCGTGGCGCGAGCTCGTCACCCGCCTGCCGGCCTCGGGGCTGTTGCCGGACGACCCGGAGTTGATGCGAAAAATTCTGGCGGTCAATTAAACAAGAGTAGGAGCCCGCCATGCGGGCTCCAACAGGGCTCCAACAGGCGGGGCTCCTACAGGCGAATTCTTTCCGTTATAATTACCGGCTGGCATGCGAAAGTGGCGGAATTGGCAGACGCGCTGGCTTTAGGTGCCAGTGGGGTAACCCTTGAGAGTTCGAGTCTCTCCTTTCGCACCACACTCCAATGCTACTAACAGTTTGATTTTATTAAATGGTTTTTTCGCGGGCGACTTTTCAGGGGCGCCGTGTGATGTTATCGGGGAAGCGACAACATGATCGTTACGGTCGAGTCGATCGGCACACTTGAGCGGCGCATGCGCGTCGAATTGCCTGCCGAACGTATACAACAGGAGGTGGATTCGCGCCTCAAGTCGGTCGGGCGTACGGCCAAGATCAAAGGCTTTCGGCCGGGTAAAGTGCCGGCCAAGGTCGTCAAGCAACGCTTTGGAAAGAAAATTCGCGAGGAAGTGCTCTCGGACCTCGTGCAAAAGAGCTACAGCGATGCCGTCTTGCAGGAAAACCTGAACCCGGCAGGCGGGCCGCAGATCGAGCCGCAGGTAACGGGCGACGACAACAGCTTTGCGTACATAGCAACATTCGAAATCATGCCCGAGATTGCGCTAAAGGATCTCGACAAAATTAAAGTCGTGCAGCCGGACGTAGCCATCGGTGACCAAGACCTCGACGACATGATTCTTAAACTGCGCAAGCAAAAGGCGACGTGGGAAGCCGTCGATCGTAACAGCAAAGCAGGCGATCGGGTTACGGTCGACTTCAATGGCCAACTCAAAGGCGAACCTATCACCGGTGGCCAGGGCACGGAAGTGCCGGTCATCCTTGGACAGGGTCAGATGCTGCCGGACTTTGAAAAGGCTTTATATGGCGTCCAGGCCGGCGCCGAGAAGGCCTTCAAGGTGAAGTTTCCGCAGGACTACAACGCTGAGGAATTGCAGGGCAAGAAGGCTGATTTTACGGTCACGGTGCTGCGCGTGGAGAAAGAAATATTGCCGCCTGCGGATGACAGCCTGGCCGAGCAGTTCGAGGTTAAAGAGGGCGGCATTAAGCAATTCAAGAAGGACGTCACGGAAAACATGCACCGCGAGGCGACCGCAAAGATCAAAACCGATGTGCGCGAGCAGGTGCTCAACAGCTTGATTGATGGCAACCCGTTCGAGATTCCGCAGACTCTCAAGCAACAGGAAATGCACACGATGCAACACGAGGCCATGCAACGCCTCGGTATCGAGGATCATGAGCAGGCGCCGCCCGTGGAATCCTTCGCGGAGATGGCTGAGAAACGCGTGCGCCTGGGTCTGCTGATCCGGCAGCTGGTGGCTGACCAGGGCCTGACAGTTGACACCGAAAAAGTGCGGGCGCGGGTCGCGGAGATGTGTGCGAGCTATGAGAACTCGGAGGATATGATTAATATCTATATGTCGAATCCGCAGATCGTGGCGCAAGTCGAGCCGATGGTGCTTGAGCAGCAGGCAATCGACTGGTTAGTGGAAAACGGCAAGACCACATCCAGGCAAGTGTCGTTCCGGGAATATATGGATTCCTGAATGGCGCCAATCGTGACAAAATAGCGATTGGTTTTAGCAAGCACAGAGCAGGAATGCTAATGAGCGGAGAGTCATTAAATCTTGTACCGATGGTCGTCGAGCAGACGGCGCGGGGCGAACGGGCCTACGATATCTATTCGCGGCTCTTGAAGGACCGATTGATATTCATCGTCGGACCCATAGAGGACCAGCAGGCCAATCTCATCGTGGCGCAGCTGCTGTACCTCGAGTCCGAAAATGCCGACAAGGACATCCACCTCTATATCAACTCACCCGGCGGCTCGGTGACAGCCGGTCTGTCGGTATACGACACCATGCAATTCATAAACTGCGACGTCAGTACGATTTGCATTGGGCAGGCGGCCAGTATGGGCGCGCTATTGCTCACCGGTGGCGCCCATGGCAAGCGTTTTGTACTGCCGCATTCGCGCATCATGGTGCACCAGCCCAGCGCCGGATATCAGGGTCAGGCGACCGACGTCAGCATTCACGCCAATGAGGTGCTGGATCTCAAGAAACGCCTCAACGAGATCATGGCGAAACACACGGGTCGGTCGTTTGAGCAGGTTGAGCAGGACCTCGAGCGTGATAACTTCATGAGCGCAACCAAGGCGCTCGAGTACGGGCTAATCGATACGGTACTGGCTTCACGCAAGGATATGGGTGACGACAAGAAGGACTGATGTCTTAAATATCAACTGTTTAAGGGGTTCTATCGTCCCTAATGGGACGTGGTACTTTGCACCCCGAAAAGCTCCATGGTATATACAATCATAGCTGTAACCGGCTATTTTTTCTGTCACAGAGGCATTGTCCTAGAATGAGTGATGATTCCCGCGGTAAGAACGAGGACGGCAAACTCCTCTATTGTTCTTTTTGCGGCAAG
>JADFKA010000124.1 GCA_022565135.1 Pseudomonadota bacterium | reverse complement strand
GAGTCACTCGTACTCGCCGGTACCAAGCGCAAGGCGAAAATACATATTCATGTCAACGAGCCAGGCACCGTATTTGAGGTCAGCCGTCAATACGGTGTTGTCAGTGCCGAAAAAGTCGATGACATGCATCTTCAACAACACAGTAGCCATGACACTACAAGACAATTTGCGGTCATCGCCGACTCCGCCGCCGATATCGCTGACGAAGACATGGAGCGCCTCGATATTCACATGGTGCCATGCCGTATTCAATTCGGTAACCGGGCATATATCGATAAGGTCAGCATCACTGCAGAGGAATTTTTCGCGGAGCTCGCCTCCAACTCAAATCACCCGACAACATCGCAACCGGCTCCCGGTGACTTTCGTCGTCAGTTCCAGTTTCTCGCCAGCCATTTTGCTGCTGTACTCTCGATCAACCTGACGGCTGCTGCCAGCGACACGCTTGAAGCAGCGCGATCCGCAGCAAATCGAATTGATGCAACGGGACAGGTATACGTGATCGATTCACTTAACGCGTCGTTGGGCCAGGGAATGCTTGTGGTGTTCGCCGCTGAGTGCGCGCATGCAGGGCTAAGTGCTCGGCAGACCATTGCCGAGGTCAAAGCGCTGATACCCAAGACACGCAGCTACTGTCTCTTGAATAACCTGAGTTACGCGGTGCGTGGTGGTCGTGTACCAAAATGGGTCAAGACTGTCGCAGATCTTCTGCACGTAATGCCGATCATCTACACAACAGCCGATGGTCGCATTGCATTGAGCGGCTTCATGCTCGGCGAACACAATCGTGTCGCGAGATTTGCAAAACATGTTGCCCGACGCGCGCGCGCAATCGGACAATTGAATATTGCGATTGGGCATGCGGTCGCACCCGATGACGCACGCGAACTCGAAAATCACTTGCGCGACGAACTTCCCGCGATTGCAAGGCTGACATTGATGGAACTCGGTGCGGCACTCGGCGTACACGCCGGTCCGGGTGCGCTGGTCATCGCGACGCAACCATATAAGGCGGCCCCGGATATGGCTGACTAGCCCCAGAAATCCGCGCTAGTGCTCCTCCAAGGTAGTATTGATGCAGTACTAGGACTCGACACTATCTCCGGTGGCGACAACGAGGTCTTCGCCATCGTTGCGTGCATTGTTAACGCGTCGGTCGACCGGCCAGGCTTGGAGCGCAGGCCCGTGGCTCGCCGTAAACTCGATGAGATCATCATCACCGGCAAGCCAGCGATCCGCTGTTGCAGGCTCGAGGATCACGGGCATGCGATGGTGTATCGTCGCCATGAAATCGTTTGCCGCCGTCGTGATCAGTGTCGCGCTTTGAATGGATTCGTCGGTATCCTTGCTACTCCAGGTTTCCCACAGCCCGGCCAACGCGAACGGCGACCCGCTTGCCAGGCTAATGAGATACGGCGTTTTTCCCCCCGCCTCTTTTTTCCATTCGTAGAAGCCGTCCGCCAGCACAAGGCAGCGTCGCCTGCGAAAGGCTGCGCGGTAGGCGGGTTTTTCGGCAACGGTTTCGGCTCTCGCATTGATCATACGATTACCAATGGCCGGATCCTTGGCCCAGAACGGCACCAGCCCCCAGCGCAGCATGATCAGTTCGCGGCCTTCATTTTCAACCTCGCGAATTGCCGCGATATACTGTGTCGGAGCGATATTGTAGCGAGGTTCCACCGCTATCGAGCTCGTTACACCGAAAACAGCAGCTGTTGCCTCACTGGGCGAGTAAAACGCGAAGCGCCCACACATGATTACTCCCGAATGCCCACGCCGCGATGCATTAATTGGTAACTCGCAGCGAACAAGATTGCGACGAAACCAAGCAGAATCACGTACGCAATGCCAATATCGATATCCGATTTGCCGAGAATACCGAAGCGAAACGCATTCACCATGTACAGAATTGGGTTCGCAAGCGACACTTTCTGCCAAAACTCGGGCAACATCGATATCGAATAAAATACGCCGCCAAGATACGTAAGTGGCGTCAGCACGAATGTCGGGACAATCGCAATATCATCGAATTTAGTGGCGAACACGGCATTGATAAACCCCGCAAGTGCGAACACGATCGATGACAACAGCACGATCGAGATCGTTATAATTGGATGGCTCACTTCGAGCTTCGTAAAGAACAACGCGATTATCGTGACCAGCAATCCGACGAGCATGCCTCGCAAGACACCCCCCGCGACGTGTCCAATAATGATTGTCGCATTCGACATAGGCGATATAAGCATCTCCTCGATATGGCGGCTGAACTTGGCACCGAAAAACGATGACACAACATTGCCATAGGAAGTTGTGATGACCGACATCATGATCAGACCCGGCGCAATGTATTGCATGTAATCGAAACCGTCCATAGTACCAATGCGTCGGCCGATCAAGTTGCCGAAGATGATGAAGTACAGGGACATCGTGATCGCAGGCGGTACGATCGTCTGCACCCATATTCGCAAGACCCGGACGACTTCTTTGCGCACGATTGTCTGTAAAGCGACGATATTCAATTTGATATTCATGATGCCGAACTCTCATCAACGCCTTTCTTCGTGGTCTCGACGAGACGCATGAATAACTCTTCGAGGCGATTCGACTTATTTCGCAAACTGACAACTTTAATATTGCTCTTGTCCAATTGTGCAAACAGGTCATTGAGCGTGTGTGCGGGTCCCTTGGCCACCTCAAGCTCGCAATCCTCACGTAGTGTGGTTTCGAATCCGTCGATTTTCGGTGCTTTGCTCAATGGCTCTGCGAGACTGAGTACAAAAACTTCTCGTTGCAGTTTTCTGAGCACCGTGCTCATCTTCGCATCTTCGATGATCAAACCAGCATCGATTATTGCAACATGGCGGCACAACGATTCCGCCTCTTCCAGATAATGTGTTGTCAAAATGATAGTCGTGCCTGCCGCATTTATCTCGCGCAGAAAATCCCACATCGAGCGTCGTATTTCGATGTCGACACCTGCGGTAGGCTCGTCAAGAAACAGCAGTTTCGGTTCATGCACTAGCGCGCGTGCGATCATCAGCCGGCGTTTCATACCACCGGACAGACTGCGCGCTTGATCGGCACGACGATCCCACAGCCGCATTACGCGCAGGTATTTCTCGGCACGCACCCGCGCCAACCGCCGACCAAGACCGTAATATCCGGACTGGTTCAGCACGACGTTATGAACGCTTTCCCACAGGTTAAGGTTGATTTCCTGGGGCACGAGCCCAATGCAGGACTTGGCGGCCTCTAGCTCGGAGTCAATATTGTGGCCGAATATTTCGACTTGACCACTCGTCTTGTTGACGAGCGAACTCATGATTCCTATGGCCGTCGTCTTGCCGGCGCCGTTGGGTCCCAGTAGTGCATAAAAGTCACCAGCATCGACCGAAAAGTCGATTCCTTTGAGCGCCTGGTTGCCATTGGCGTAGGTTTTGGTGAGGTTTCTTATTGAAAGCGCCAGCATATGATCGCGTATTGTACGCACGGTCTGCACGCACAGTCACAGATCCGTAGTGTATCGCGTCGCTCATCAACGTTTACGTCTGTGTGCAACACTCAGCGTCGGCACCAGAGCACTGCATGCCGCAGCTCGCAAGCGATTGTACGGTTTCGCTGAGTTGTCAATGAGCACCGTTTGCAGGGCGCATAAATGCGCAGCATTGCGAATGTTTCGCTCCGAACTCAGACCGGGGCCGAGCAGTCGTCGCCAGAATGCCTCACTTCCCGCAAGGCGCGGACCGAGGAGGTCGCTCCGGTCAGCCGCTTGTTGCAGCAGTCCAAGCAATGTGCGCGCCGCCAATTGCTCACACCAGTTAACCGACGCACCGCTGACAAGTCGCGCCGCATGTGGATCACGACGCGCAAGCTGCCATAGAAACCCAAGCGTTGCCGCCACGATCCGGAGCGTCGCATCGCTCGCTATCCGTTTCGAGTTGAATAGATCGCCGTTCGGGCCCTGTGCAAACAAACGATCCCAGTAGTCATCGTCGCCTTCGCGAAGGGATAGCAACAGGAATGGTGATGCAGCCAGGCGTCGGATTTGCAGATCAGAAAGCGCGGCGACCACCGGTCGCAACGACGGCGGCAGCTGTACTCGTAGCGTCTCACCCGCTCGGTTTGAGCGCAGACATTCAAGAAACGCGTGGTTAAGCGATTGGACATCCGCCAGATCGGCACGCTCCGGTCCTGAAAATTCCATATGACCCCCTTTCGGCACATTTCTCGCACGAATGCCGAGTTACTATATTTAGTATTGTTAGACCATGGGTAGATAGTATATGCTTATAAAACACAATATATGGTCTATAACTATCATAAAGGGCAGTAAATGCGATTAACCGATGACCGTTACGCGACTGAGCGCAGCCAATTCGAGCTGGCGCTGCGAATGATCCACCACGAGGCTCGAACCCGGACCATACGCGAATGCACCGGACTGTCCGACGACCGCATCCGCAAACTCTACAGCACCTATTTTCGCGATGCGGGACTCAGTAATGTACAGCGACGGCGGGGCAAGTCACCGCGGCAAATCGCGCGTTTCGTCAAGAATCCGGAGAATCAGCTGCAGGCAACGACACTCGTTGCGTTGTTCTGCATTGGGCTGCTCCTGCGTATCGATCGGCACAACAACGTGTCGCCTTGTTGGCCGCGACCAGATGTTGAGTACGGACACCGCATCTGTAGAGCCTACGAGACTTATTTGGTCCTGCACGACAATGCAGGATTGAGTTTCGAATGGGCCTGGAATTTATTGTTGAGCATTTCCTATAACGATGAGCTTTATCTCGCGGTTTGCTCTGCCTGCCACGCCCGCTACGTGCAGGACGCCTATGCGCTCGACCACAAGACCTGCCCCGCCTGCGAAATTGAATCGCGGCGGCGTCGACGGCCTGGAGCGCATAGTTTTGCCAGCCCCTGAATAATCCGTGATCGGCGACGGTCTGCTCAGACAGGCCGGCCGCATAGATTTCTGTAAACTAGCCCCGAATATTATGGAAAATTACAACGTATTTGCCGGTGCATTCGTCGATCGATCTGGCGATCGGCGCAAAGACCCGGACTGGCTCGCCAGCGCGATGGAGAGCGGGGACAGCCGCTTCGTACCTGTTTGGGGCGAGCAATGCCTTGTTGGCGGTGATCCGCTCGCTGCCGTCATGCTAAAGCGTCATCAGGTTGACAACTTCATCCACGATCATGAACCGATTTTCCTGGGCTTGTTCCGCGACCGCCCGGCTTTCGCCCTGGCGATTGGCATCGATGCCAACCCACCTTTTGCGGAGCTCGGCGA
Source organism: Pseudomonadota bacterium (assembly GCA_022565135.1). Classification (GTDB taxonomy): domain Bacteria; phylum Pseudomonadota; class Gammaproteobacteria; order Steroidobacterales; family Woeseiaceae; genus UBA1847. The sequence continues at coordinate 597 of JADFKA010000124.1, read as the reverse complement.
GTTTCATGATTTGCGATACCTCGGTACGGTGCTGCCACCCGACGAGGCCAATCTCGTCGCCCATGCTCGCGCACTGGTACTCTGGCACGCATCGCAGGTGTATTGCGGGCTTTGCGGATCATCAGCTCGGCCCGCGGCAGCCGGCAATTCGCGCATTTGTATGAATGTCGATTGCGGTCGCGAAATTTTTCCTCGTGTCGATCCAGCCGTTATCGTGCTGGTATCCAATGCGGACCGCTGCCTGCTCGGCCGTCAGAAGTCCTGGCCCGAAGGTCGTTATTCCACGATCGCCGGATTTGTCGAGCCGGGCGAGAGTCTGGAGGATGCCGTTCGGCGTGAAGTCTACGAGGAAACGAACGTATGCACAGGCAGTGTTGCCTACCACAGCTCACAACCGTGGCCGTTTCCGTCCTCGCTGATGCTGGGTTTCATTGCCGAGGCAACGTCGACCGAGATCCTGCTCAATGACGGTGAACTCGAAGACGCGCAATGGTTTACGCGCAAGGAATTGCGCTCCGGTTTTCCCAAGCTTCCGTTCGGCATTTCGATCGCACGTCGCCTTGTCGATGACTGGATCGAGCTCGGTGACGGGAGCAA
>JADFKA010000123.1 GCA_022565135.1 Pseudomonadota bacterium | reverse complement strand
GCCACCGTCGTGATGGCGACGTAGCCCTTGGCGGCATCGCCGGCCGGGATCACGTCTTCTTCGGAGTTGGACCACACGTTGCCGATGCTGTGGTCGGCCGGGAAGCCCGTCTTCTGTGCCGTCTTGAGCGCCACGGGGTTCATCACGCCCCAGCCGCGCAGCACCACGTAATCGGGTTTGGCGCGGCGGATGGCCAGCCACTGCGATTGCTGCTCATTGCCCGGGTGCGGCACTTCGATCTGCTGCACCGTGAAGCCGTATTTCTTCGCCAGCAGTTCATAGATGGGGATCGTCTCCTTGCCGTACGGCGAGCCGTGATACAGCACGACGATCTTCTTGCCCTTGAGCTTGTCGACGCCGCCTTCCTTGGTGCCGATGTAGTTGACGATGCCGGAGGTCTCGCTGTACGGGTTGAGCAGCAGCGGGAAGATGTACTTGAACACGCGGCCGTCCGTCGTGTCGGTGCGGCCGTGGTTGATTGTGAGCAGCGGCACCTTGTCGGCGGTCACCCGGTCGAGCAGCGCATACGCAATGCCGACCGACAGCGGATTCCATGTGGCGATGCCGGGGTGCGTCTTCAGGCGTTCGTACACCTCCACGCCGCGTTCCACTTCGTACTGCGTTTCGCCTTCTTCCCAGGTCAGCTTGACGCCGCCCACGCCGCCGTCTCGCGTGTTGACGAGGTTCAGGTAATCGATGAAGCCGCCAAAGAACCCCGTGCCGCCGGCTGCATATGGGCCGACGCGGTAGCTTTGCAGCGGAAAGAACTGCTCATCCGCATGGGCGGCTTGTACGCCCAGACCGGTCAGGCCAGAAAGGGCCAACGCGCCGGTCAGCAACGCCATCTTGATGGTGCGGGGGAGGGACATGGTGCAGATGCTCCTGGTATCGATGCGACGTAGGTTGAGTGGAGACAGAGGACGGAATCAGCGCCGGGAAGCGGGGCGCACGACATTGCTTATCCGGCGCAGCACCCGCTGCCACAGGGCGGCAAGGCCCTGCGGCTCGGCAATCAGAAAGGCCACGATGAGCGCACCGATCACGATGCGTTGGCTGAGGTCCAGCACGCCGGAGTCGAACCGGCTGCCGAACACGAAAGCCCCAAAGCGGGACAGCAGCAGCGGAAACACCACCACCAGCGCCGCGCCGGTGCGCTGCAAATGTTCGACTACTGCGCCTTCGAGATTAGTCTCGAGCTTTGTGCGCAGTCGAACTGCTTCTTCATGTTCGACCGTACCGCCGCCAATGAACGGTAACCATTGATCTCTTGCCGCAAGCATGCGCGCAAGGTAGCTGACATAGAGCGATGTATTGTTGTCGACGTGCAGCAATACTTGCTCAGTAGCTTCGTGCATTGGACCAGTTTCGAGCAATTGATCTAAAGTCAGAGTCGCCGCATCGCGGTATAGCATTCGCATTTCGGCGTCAGCGACAATTGCGCTGCCAGCCGCCCCGCCTGATGACGTCAATGGTTGCGAGCGCGCGATGCCAGCATTCAACGAATCCAGTGTCTGGATGCGCATGCGTCGCGGATGGGTGATGAGATTCCACTGCAGTTGCCGATCACGCTGCAAAACCAATAGTGCAGCAGCGGCCGTAGTTGCTTCGTGCTGCTCTTTGGGGACCTCATCGCGCTGCGCTCGCTGTAATGCATGCAATACACGCAGCTGCATTTCAGATGCCGCCTTCCGTGTGAACGTGATCGCGAGAACTTCCTCAGGACTTTCTACGGTCGTGAGCAGTTTCAGGTAACGCTGAATCAAAAGCTCGGTTTTGCCCGATCCGGCGGGGGCCTGAACGATGAATGAGCGTGTGACATCCAGCGCTGCAACGCGCGCTGCCGCATCATCGAGCAATAGCTGCGTATCAGGCGTCACAATGGAGCTCCAGAAATCGACTCAGCAGGCTCAGTGGTCTCGCGTCCTGAATCGACTGCAATGCATTGATTCGAACGTCGCCATTCCTGAGTTCGCCAGCAGCATCCCTGACCTGCTCTTGCCATCGCGAGAGCGCTGCATCCCAGTCCAGATCGGGCGTGAACGTCCTGCCGGCCGCATCGATCGCGATATCGCGAGTGTCGATGTTGACAAGTGCAATTCCTGCGATCGGATCCGTAATGGCACAGGCGTAAGTCACCAGTTGCATTTCTTTGGGATTGCCATTGCGATCGAGCAGGCGCTTCGGCACGCCAGTCTTGTAATCCAAAACGACTACCTGGTCACCGTCAACTCGATCGACGCGGTCATAGCGCAGGTGCAACCGTATGCCATTAATTTCGGCATCAACAGCATTCTCGACACCTGCAATTTCGAATGTCTCTCGAGCAGCATCCATGGCGATGACGCCTTTGAGAAGTTCGGTGACACGACGGCGCTCGAGCATCAACAGGTATCTCAATACCGGATCCGCGTTGCGCTCCAGTCGGTAAAAAGACGAGGCCAGAGCGGCAACTACGCGGTCATTGATGTCTTTCTCGTCCCAACCGGCTATGGCATGGCTGTCTGGCAAGTCTGCGTACAAACAATGCAGTGCACCGTGTATCAGGTTGCCGCGGATGCCCGGTGCAAGCCCCGCCGTGATTGCCGAGAGCGCCCGCACGCCGAGACGACCCAGTACGAACGCCGAGAAAGGATCCGTAAGCTGCCGTTGTATCGTCGCGGCGCCGCCAGCAATCGTCTCATTGTCGCCAACCGGTGGCACCGGATCTGCAGTCACGATCGCAACACTCGCCGTATTCACTAATTGCGACGCATGCCAATGCGGATCATCCGGACCGGCTACTGCCTCGATATCGAATTCGGCGAGCAATCCAGTGACCGTTTGCTCCGCGTTATTATCGGTCTGCGGATAGCTACAGACAGTCTGCGGCGAACTACTGATCAATCGCGAAATTACGCGATGCGCATAGTCGAGCGTATCGCGTGGCTCAGCATCCGGCATGCCGTGACTTCGTTGCAGGTCGCGTGACACCAGTGCCAATGGCCGGGCCGCAGGAGGCCAGTCGCTGGCGCTGAGCCCGGCAATCCACAATTGGTCGAACTGCATACCGGCAGCCTCAAGGGGGCCGAGAAGGTGCACCGCTGCGCCCTCGGCTTCGGGCTGAAATACTGTCTCCTTGCCCATCGCAAGCAGGTGGCCGAGAGCTTCTGCGATGGTCATTGTCGGAGTCACGAGCTCAAGGCGGGCAAGATCGTTTAGCAGCTCGCGCCAGCGATTGATGAGTTGAAATTCGCGGCTGTTTAACGGCGCACTGCCAGGCCAATTAAGCGTATCGAGCAAAGCGTCAAATAACGCCGCCCAGGCGGAAGGTGCATTACGTTGCGGCAACCCCGCGCGGCAATCACGCAGTGCCCGCACGCGTTCAAGCCAGTCACTGGCAGCGGCTGAATCGTGTTGCCGATCAAGTTCAGCAAGCAACATCGCGGGCGACCAGAGGCGGTCTGGCAACTGCCGCAGGCGTAATTCAAGTCGAATCCGGCCGTCGTCGCCTGATTGACCGAGCATTGGTGACCGCAGCAAGAGACTGACTTCGGCGCTCGACAGATCCTTGCACAGCCAGCGTAGCGCGAGAGCGGCAATGGCAATTGCGGGATACGCCACCAGGTTTTTTCCATACGATACGTTGACAACGTCGTCGTACCGCGAGTCCCCGTATTGCCATCCTGGCAGCAAGCCCTCTTTGACCAGACGCGCATAGCGAGGTGCATCCTGCTCGAGACCGGACACGATTATGGCGATACACTGCTCACCGGACTGATTGAGCTTGCGCCTCGCCCAGGCACCGGCCGCGCGCAATTCCGCATCCCTGTTCTCATAACTGTGTAAGGTGCCGGAGCCTGGTGCCTGCGAACTCGATGCGATTTCGACATCGCAACCGGCATTTCTGAGCGCATCGAGCAGGATATTGACCTGTGGAACGATTCGATCAAATCCGGCCAGCGTGACTGCAGGTGGAAGTACCACGCTACGCTCACATACCAGATGCGTAGCCAATCGTGGCAGGCCTGCCGCATCGATCCAGTTTTCGCGATCGAGAATTGACTGGTAATTTTGCGCGACTTGCGCAAACAATTTCCTGTCTTTGCCTTGTGCGGCATCAGCAATGTCACCGAGCGGTACCGACCACTCTTGGAGTCGTGACCAGGACTCCATCGATTGCCGAGCGAGCAACGCGATGTTAAGCAGCGGGTCATTGACTTCCCGCCGCAGACACCGCTCCCAAAGCATGCGGCTCTGATGGGCATTTATACGAGTAGGCAGCGACTGCGGATCTTTGCTGGTTGCGATGATCTCAATCAGCCAGTTCGGCCACGACAGGATCACAGGACTGCGCCAGGCGCTCTTGCCTGCCGCGAATTGTTGTGCGCCATATTCAAGCTGCAGCACGCGTGCAAGACGCCGGCTGGCCGTCAACACATGCGACGAGTCTTGCAGTGCGTCAGTAAGCCAGTCGTACAAGCACTTCACTCGTTCGAATCTGATTTCGAATTCAGCTTTTCAAAGTCCTGATCGGTGTAATCAAGCCAATCAGTCAATATTTCGTGCGTGTGCTGGCCTAAAGTCGGCGGAGCCAAACGGTAGCTGACCGGTGTCTGTGAGAATCGAACCGGATTAGCCACTGTCGGCAATGCATCGTGCATCGGATGAACCATGGTCTGCACCAGGCCGCGTTCTTCTGCGAAGGCACCCGTCAATACCTCGTCAATCGTGTTGATCGGTCCACACGGCACGTCGGCATCGCCTAGTGCTTTGAGCCATTGTTCGATGTTGCGCGTGCGAAATACGGCAGCGAGGATGTCGACGAGGGGGCCACGGAACTCGACCCGCTGCGAATTGCGTTGGAATCGTGTGTCTGTGGCCAATTCGGGTTTGCCAATGCATTTTGTGAGGCGGACGAATTGTCGATCGTTGCCGATGGCGAGTATCAGGAAACCATCGCATGTCTCAAACGCCTGGTATGGCACCAAATTAGGATGCGCCGTGCCACGACGCAGGGGCGTCTCGCCACCAATCAGGAAATTCATTGCCTGGTTTGCAAGCCAGGCGACCTGGCTGTCGTACAAGGACAGATCAATATGCTGCCCTAATCCGGTCTGTGAGCGTTGCTGGAGCGCTGCTAGAATTGCCGTTGCCGCATACATGCCGGCCATGATGTCCGACACGGCGACGCCAACTTTTTGTGGACTGCCGCCTTCGCAGTCCGGTGCTCCCGTGATGCTCATCAATCCCGCTGATGCCTGGATTATCGCGTCGTAGCCCGGTTCGCTCGCCTTGGAGCTACGCTGCCCGTACGCGGTTATCGAGCAGTAAATGAGACGTGGATTCAGGTGCAGAAGATCTTCGGCACCGAGACCATAACCGGCCAACGTGCCCACCCGATAATTTTCGATTAAAACATCAGCTTTTTTCGCAAGCTCCTGAATGAGGGCCTGACCATCAATGTCTGCTAGGTCAACGGTGATTGACCGTTTATTGCGATTCGTCGACAAAAAATAGGCGGCTTCGCAGGCATTTTTTCGGTCCAGCCAGGGTGGGCCCCAATGTCGGGTATCGTCACCGACGACGGGCCGTTCAACTTTGACAATATCGGCGCCAAAATCGCCGAGCAATTGGCCGGCCCATGGACCGGCCAGCACCCGGCTCATGTCCAAAACTCTGATCCCCTCTAGCGCGCCACTCATGAGCGTGTGTCCGACCGATGAAAAATAAAACCCAGCCAGCCTTGCGGCTGGCCGGGCGGGTCCGCACGGAGATTGCGGATTGCGTGACTAAGTCGTACTACCGGGAACCGGTCGACGTCTCAGTCCAGCTCTTCTACCTCGGCGCCTTCTACTTCCTGGGCCGCCGGGGCCTGTGTGAACTCCGGTTCTTTTTTGCCAAACCGGATGAGTAATTCGTTTTCATCCTCTGGAGT
>JADFKA010000122.1 GCA_022565135.1 Pseudomonadota bacterium | reverse complement strand
ACTGCGGTGGTTCCGCGTAGGTTTTGTGGCAACCGACACAGGTGTCAATTAATATGCAGTGGTGACGGGTCCGCACCAGGTAAGACACCACCGGCATGATCATGAGGCCGGTGCGCGGACACAGTGCTTTGGGCTCGAGCCACGCCCGATAAGGCTCGACCGCCTCGGATGTCGCCTCGGCGAAAAAATCCGCGGGAGCGTAGACTGGAATCTCATGCTCGACGATGCGCTGTACGGTTATTGCACCCAGTTGCAGCACGGTCATGAATTACTTTCGCAGTGTTTTTGTTTATGTTCCATAATGTATAACATACCGACGCCGTGTGAACGGTGCCACAGTGGCTAACAAAGTGCAACACAATGAATCAGGGTTTGGGTTCTTTGTAAAACTTTCAGAATGCTCACACGCCTTCTTGCAGTCATAATTGAGGTGTCGGTGTATATTGTATAAGATAGCTGGTGGCGGAGGCTACTCTGAAGGGCCTGCAAGCATGAACGAGCCGAATATCATCTCAATCCGTGGCGTGTCGAAACATTTCGGCGCGGTGCACGCCGTCGACAACGTCGACCTGGAAATCCAGCGCGGCGAGTTTTTCTCGTTGCTGGGGCCTTCGGGCTGCGGCAAGACGACGCTGCTGCGCATATTGGCAGGTCTCGAGACGCCCAGTGAAGGCGAGATATTCATTGATGGGCAGCCCATGTCGGCGATCCCCGCGTACCGCAGGCCCGTGAACATGGTGTTCCAGAATTACGCGATCTTTCCGCACTTGGACGTACGCGGGAACATCGCCTTCGGCCTGCGCAAATCCGGTCTCTCGAAAGCGGAGATCAACGCCAAGGTTGAGGAGATGCTGGAGCTGATCAAGTTGCCAGGCTATGCAGAGCGGAGCGCCACGCAGCTCTCCGGCGGCGAGCGTCAGCGCATCGCGCTGGCCCGGGCACTGGTAAAGCGGCCGAAGGTGCTCTTACTTGACGAGCCGCTGGGCGCGCTCGACAAAAAACTACGAGAACAGATGCAACTGGAGTTAAGGGACCTGCAGAAATCGGTTGGCATCACTTTTGTCTTTGTCACCCACGACCAGGAGGAGGCGCTCACGATGTCGGACCGCATTGCGGTGATGTCGGAAGGCAAGGTACTGCAGGTGTCGTCGCCGACTGGACTTTACGAGCAGCCCAGGTCTCGTTTCGTTGCGAATTTTATCGGCAACATGAATTTCTTCGATGGCCAGGTGCGGCAAGTGACTAACGGTGCTGCTATCGTCGACGCAGGTCCCCTGGGTGAGATCGAGGCTCCGACTAACGCCGACGTACCCGCTGTCGGCGCCGATGTCCTGGTGGCCATTCGCCCCGAGAAAATAAAACTCCATTTCGAAGCACCCGGGGAAGGCGCTAATATCGTCGAGGGTCGTATGGGCCCGGCGGCCTATCTTGGCGACCGCAGCCACTTCTATGTCTTGATTCCCGGGCGCGAGCAGTCGGTGGCCGTGGCCGTGCAGAACATGGAGCGTCCGGCGCCGGGGCTGGCCGAGTCCGACCAGCCCGTCTGGCTGAGTTTTTCAGGTAAGTCCGTGGTTCTGCTGAGACCCGAGTAGCAACCTGTTGAAAAGAACTCAGTCGGCACGATTCGGCGTTAAAAATCGGCTCAAAATGCTCATGTACTGGCGTGTACACTGCGCTTTTTCGCCGGTTCTTGCCTTGACTCGCACTCACCTGAGGTTTTTTCAACAGGCTGCTAGGTCCTGATGATCATGACCTCGGAATCCAGATGGCTGGTCCAAAGCCAGATCGTTAGCAGGGGTTGCTCGTTGGTCTGCATGACATGACGTGCTTCGGATTCGTGATAGATGGAATCACCCGGTTTTACGGGGAACCAGGGTTTTTTACCCACCCTCCAGTCGGCGTCGCCGCCGATGATCCAGTAACTTTCCTCGGCGTAATGGGCATGTGGCGGATAATAGGTGTCCGGTGATTGCAGGCTAAACCCGGCATAGACTTTGTCCGAGTGCAGTGGCTCACCCGGACCGATGAGTGAGACTACGGCAAAATTGCGGGACAGTATCGCGACATCGGGCCCATCGTCATGGCATTTGGAGGATGCACGCCACCTGAGTTGATCTGAAACGGTCAACAGGGTTTGGGCGATCGCATGAGAGTGCGACTCAAGCGGTCCTGATTTGGCGCAGGCCGATTCCAGGTGTGCATCCACAATCGGGTGACTCGACGCTTCGGGTAAGGCTAACGTCTCTTGCCAATTCACATTATCCAGAGTGAACTTCGCTGTTTTTGCCACGTCCGTACCGGACTGGGCGGCCGCGGAAAAAAAACCTTCAAAGGCATCGATTATTCGTTTCATAAGTCTTTACACAGGCGTCGTGAATCAAGAATAGCGCAGTGTATATCTCTGCTGGACACTGCATCACCCACGTGGAAGAGTTCATAACCTTCGCCTCGTTTCTTTGCCGGATTTTGCGGCTGTCCCGCTAATAGTCTGTCCGTATTGATACTGCCGTTATTGCAGGACTCTGCTTTTAACGCTGCATAGAGATCGACCAGCGGGACGGTGCCGCGCTCTACGACAAGCTGATCGCTCAGCCGTTCTTCTACGCGTCCTGTCAGTTCATTGTGAAAAGTTGAGCGTAGTTGTTTACCACATCGCTTAACATTGACCAAACGACGGTCCGGTGTCAGTACAATACCCTTCTCATAGAAATGTTTGAGATAAACAGGGTAATTCACATAGCCTGATCTTTCGGCAGCCAGGTGGCCCCGAAAAACGAGTTCGACATCAGCACCTTTGTCCGCGAGCACTTCAGCACATGAGGCGCCTGCATGATCACCGAGTTCGTCATAGAGAATCACCGTCTGCCTGACTTCCGTGCTGCCACTTAAGATATCCCAGACACTGTCGCAGTGCTCATGGCCGGCCAGCCATTCGAGGTCGGGAATGCCACCGGTTGCGATCACGACGACATCGGGATTCAAGCTCGTGACGGTGTCATGATCGGCAGTGATCGAGCATCGAACATCAACATCGTGGAGACGGACCTCTTCGCTAAGCCAGTCAGTAACGCCGATGATTTCGCGGCGCCACGTCGCCGATGCTGCCAGGGCAACTTGTCCGCCGAGACGGTCTCGCGCCTCGAGAAGAATGACCTCGTGCCCGCGTAACGCACAGACTCGGGCGGCCTCGAGGCCGGCCGGGCCACCGCCGACAACGACTACCTTTTTGTGAGCGCTAGCAGCGGACACGCGGTGTGGCAGCGTCGCCTCACGTCCCGTCGACGGGTTGTGCACGCAAGTCCGATGATCCATGCAATAAGTAGCGCCCACGCAGGGACGAATGCGGGACTCTTGTCCGGCCTCAATTTTTTCGACAATATGCGGATCCGTTATGTGCGCCCGTGTCATGCCGACCATATCGACGATACCCTCGCGTATGGCATGACGCGCCGTCGCCGCGTCGACTATGCGGCAGGCGTGAAATACCGGCAACGTGAGCTCGCGGCCAAATTCCTGCACCCGGTCAAGATACGTCGCTTTCGGTGCGGACATTCCGGGCATCAGGTTGACGTAACCTATCGAGGTGTCTACGCGCCCGTAATTGAGGTTGAGAAAGTCAATCAAGCCTGATTTTTCGTGCAGCTGGGCGATTTCGAGACAATCCTCTTTTGTCAGGCCACCTTCGAATCCCTGATCGATGGCAACACGCATGCCGACGATGAAATCAGCGCCCACCTTGCGGCGGATTTCTTCGAGAACCATAAATCCGAATCGCAGTCGATTCTCGAGTGACCCGCCGTACTCATCGCTGCGCCAATTCGATGCCGGCGACCAGAATTGCTCGAGAAGGTGCGCATGGCCAACGACTTCAATGCCATCAAGGCCGCCTTCCTTGCAGCGCAGCGCGGCGTCGCCGTAGGACTTGACGATACGCTCGATATCGTCATGGTCCAGTTCCTTGGGGAAGCTACCATCAACCTCGCGGCTGCGAGAGGGCGCGACCGTTGGCAACCAGTCCCAGGTTCTTGTATTGGCACGACGACCCAGGTGGGTTATCTGACACATGAGCGCGCAATCGTATTGATGCATGCGCTCAGCGAAATCCTGAAAATGTGGAATCACTGAATCCAGTGTGAGATTTATGACACCCGAGGCCGTGGCCGAGTCCTGGGTCACGCTGGACGAGCCGCCGAACATGGTCAGTGCGATGCCACCCCTGGCTTTTTCTTCGTGGTAAAGCTGGTAGCGTTGTTGGGGAGCACCATCAACCGAATACAACATCGTGTGACTGGTACTCATAATCCGATTCTTGAGCGTCAGATGACGCAAAGAAAACGGCTGTAGCAATGGATCGTTGGAAACCATCGTCCAGGCTACCTTTTTTATCGATACATCCAGGCGTACAGGGCCAGCATGGGTTCATCTCCAGGACGCTTGCCCTCAGCACCGTCAAATGGACGGCAAATGATGTCGCCAGCTTCGACTTGACGCCAGGCCTCATTATCACTCTTCCACTGCGGCGATCCACCAATCAAAAGAAAGACTCCCTCAGACGGATAGCTGGTCACGGGATACGTTATTCCGGGACCGAGCAACATGACGCCGACGTACAGAGTTGTGCTGCCGCTTAGACCGAAGTTGGAATACGCGTAATTGTCCATGAATTCAGCGCCGCGCAACTCTACAGTGTGACGCGTATTGTGTTGCCACTCGAGTGTGGGTTCGAGGTGCCGAATTGCGGCCGCCACCGATGCGGCTGGCCCGGCTTCCCCAAGATTGAGGGCGCGGGACAAGTGGCGGCACACGGGAAGCTGCGTGGGCTCGGGTCGCTCGGAATCCAGCTTTAGCTCTGGTAAAACATCGAGTACGCGTTGCAGTTGCGACGCAGCTGCCGTGTGTCTGGCTATTTCAGCCTCGAAGATCACGCGCACGGCATTCAATAGATTGTTCGTCAAACTGTCGGCTTCATTCCTGTCCATTCAAGTTTCCTTGCAAATAGCGCGGCATCGGTTCGGCAACATGATCGTTGATGACATCGCGCGGCCTGTAGAGTTGGTCGAGCATTGCGACCTCATCCGGCGTGAGTTCGAGATCCATCGCACCGACATTATTTTCCAACTGTCGCACCGAACTGGCGCCGATAATCGGGCAGCAAATGGCCTCCTTGGAGTAGAGCCAGGCCAAAGCCACTGCGGCCATCGTCGCGTCGTGTTCTTTTGCGATGGCCTCGACCTGGGCGATAATTTCGAGGTCCAGTGCATCGCCATGGAACAGGGAAAAGGAGGCGTCGGTCTGCGAACGGACCTTCTGGCTGCCTGACAGCCAGCCCCGGGCCAGGGGGCTGAAAGCCGTAACGGCTATTCCCTGATCACGACAGTAGGGGATCATTTCGCGTTCCTCTTCGCGGTACAGCAGGTTGTACTGGCATTGCATGTTGACGAACGTCGTCCAGCCGTTTTTTCGAGCGACGTGATTCATCTGTGCGAACTGCCACGCAAACATCGTCGAGGCGCCCAAATAGCGAACCTTGCCGGACCTGACGATGTCGTTGAGCGCCTGCATCGTTTCTTCGATCGGCGTACCAGGGTCATACGCATGGATCACGAAAAGGTCGATATAGTCGGTGCCCATGCGGCGCAGACTCGCATCCACCGAAGACAACAGGTGCTTTCGGGACAGTCCTCGATCATTGGGATCGTCACTCATGGGGTAATAGGCCTTGGTGGCCAGTACCAATTGATCGCGGGGCAACATCGACATCAAAGTTGATGCGACGACACGTTCGCTTTCGCCCGTTGAGTACCAGTTCGCTGTGTCGAAGAAAGTGATGCCGAGATCGAGGCATCGTTTGAGTAGTGGCTGCGCATCCGCCTCGTCCAGCACCCAGGGTTTCCATTCGCTGGAGCCGATTGTCATCGTGCCGAAACACAAACGAC
>JADFKA010000002.1 GCA_022565135.1 Pseudomonadota bacterium | reverse complement strand
CAGCCATCGACGTCGATCAAACCCTGTCCCTCGTCTACAAGACCGGGCAAAAACTCAACGCCGCTGTCGCCGTCCTGCTCGTGCTCGGCCTACTCGCTGTCTTTGGCGAGCGCTTGCTGCCGAAATTTGAGTTTCTCGTGCCTGGCACACCGCAAGGCGAACGGCCGGTCACTGCGGCGGCGCCCGAGGAAATCCGTAGCCTGACGCTCGACAACGGACTCAAGATTATCGTCTGGCCTGATCACGATATTCCCAATGTCGTCATGTACAACTTCGTGCGCGCGGGCGGCCGCAATGAGTATCCGGGCATCACCGGCCTGTCACATTTTTTCGAGCACATGATGTTCAACGGCACCTCGAATAGAGAACCCGGAGAGTTCGATCGCGTTATGCAGGCAGCGGGCGGCCGTGTCAACGCCGGGACTTCGCACGACATCACGGTATACCAGGACTGGTTCCCGCGTTCGGCGCTCGACATAGTTTTTGATCTGGAGTCGGATCGCCTGCAAAACCTGACCAGCGATGCGGACGTCATCGAAAGCGAACGCGGCGTTGTTTCCTCCGAGCGCCGTACCCGCGTCGATGATGACAATTTTGAGCGCCTTGCAGAACAGATGTACGCCACGGCGTTTGTCGCACACCCCTATCAGTTTCCGGTCATAGGTTGGCCCTCCGATATCGAGGCCTGGACCACCGCAGATCTAAGCAGTTATTTCCGCACCTATTACGCGCCGAACAACTGCACGATGATTTTCACGGGCGACGTGACCCCCGGCGAAATTTTCGACCTTGCCGAGAAATACTTCGGGCCTATACCTGCGCAAGAGCCGCCCGCGCAAATTCGTACTGTCGAGCCAGAGCAACAGGGTATGCGCCGGATTATCGTCGAGGCCGAAGCGCAAACGCCGCTGCTGCACATGGCATTTCATGTGGGCAGCGCCACGGATACAGAGACGCTACCGTTGAACCTGTTGCTCAATATACTGGTCGGTGGCGATTCGTCTCGACTGCACCGCCTGCTCGTCGAAGAGGAGCAAGCCGTGATCTCGGTCGGCGGCTACCAGGACGAAGGCTTCGACCCCGGCCTGGCCTATTTCTACCTGACGCTGCCACCGGGCAGCGATCCGGCGGCGGTGGAGCAACGTATGCTCGAGGAATTGCAGCGCGTCGCCGTTGACGGCGTAACTGACGCTGAGCTCCGCAAAGCACAGAATATTCTGTTGGCCGACTTTTGGCGGGGTCTGGCGACAATCAACGGCAAGGCGTCCGCGTTGGGCAACTTTGAGGTGTTCAACGGTGACTACGAGCTGCTGTTCAAGCTCCCCGAACGGATCGGGGCAATCAGCGCCGATGATCTTCGCGAAGTCGCTGCGAAATTTTTCCGGGCGAGCAACATGACGGTCGGCATCCTGCGCTCGCCGCCCGCCACGGAGACAAAAGAATGAACCCTCCTGCCCGCTCTGTTTTGGCCGTGGCTGCTGCGCTATTGGTTACCGCCGACGCGTGCGGTCAGGGCATGGTGTTGCCGAAATTCGAGCGCATCGAGCTCGACAACGGCACCGTCATTTTGCTGCACGAGAAACACGACGTTCCGCTGATCGGTGTTGAGGTAATCATTCGCGGTGGCGCAAGCAGCGACCCCGAGGGCCTGGCCGGCCTATCGGGTTTGCTTGCGGGCTTGCTTGAAAAAGGCGCCGGCGACCGGGGCGCCGCCGAATTTGCAGAAACCGTCGCCGCCGTTGGGGGTGAGCTTGTAGCTAACGGGGAACTTGAAGCCATCACGATTTCCGGTGAGTTTCTAGCCGACGACGCGGACCTGATGGTCGAGCTGCTCGCCGACATGCTGCGGCGGCCCGCGCTGGACGCTGCAGAGATGGACAAGCTCCGCAAGCGCTTGATCAATTTCATCCGCGCAGCAAAAGACTCCCGCCTCGGCGCCCTCGTACCGATTTACGGCAACGCGTTCTTGTTTGGCGATCACCCGTATGGGAATCCGGCTTCCGGCAGCGAGGAATCTCTCGGCAAAATCAAACATCGTGATTTGCTTGGCTACTACCGCGATTACATTGGCGCAGATCGATTGATTATCGCAGTTGCAGGCGACTTCGATTCCGCCGCGATGAAAAAGAACCTCACATCCGCCTTCGGTGACTGGCACAAAGCGGCTGCCGTATTAATCGATGTTGACGCGCCTGTTCCGCAGACCGGCCGCCGAGTTTTGCTGGTCGACAAGCCTGGTGCCACACAGACCTATTTCTGGATAGCCAGCGTTGGCGTCGCGATCGATTATCCTCAGCGTGCCGAGCTCGATATTGCCAATACCGTATTCGGCGGCTGGTTTACATCGATGCTGAACACCGAGCTGCGCATTAAATCCGGACTCACTTATGGCGCAAGATCGATTCTCACGCGGTCGTCACAACCGGGTTCAGTCGCGATTTATTCCTACACAAAGACTGACTCAACGGTTGCGGCAATCGATATGGCGCTCGGCGTGCTCAGCGATCTTCGCGCCTCCGGCATCGACAGCGAGATGATCCAGTCGGCCAAGAACTACATTCTCGGCCAGTTCCCACCGCGCCTTGAAACTGCCTCGCAGCTTGCCGGCATCCTGACGCAGCTCGAGCATATGAATCTTGATGTGTCTTACATCGACGATTACGGGGCGGCTGTCGCCGACGCCGACGACGAGATCATTACCACTGTCATCAATGACGTGTACCCGGCCCTCGATGACCTCGTTTTCGTGTTATTGGGCGACGCCGAGCTCATTCGCGAGGCCATCACGAAATACGGGCCGGTAACCGAAATATCGATTACCACGCCGCGCTTTCGCCCCTGAATTCTTGGCCAGACGCAGCTGGGTGCGCGCGCCACCTCACTTGCCGATACAAAATTCGGAGAATATTCGCCCGAGCAGGTCGTCAGAAGATGTCGCACCTGTTATCTCTCCCAGCGCCTGGTGCGCAAGCCGTAACTCTTCGGCAAGAATCTCCCCGGCGTGTCGCTCCTCGAGTGCCCGCTTTCCGGAATCGAAGTGCGCCGCAGCTCGATTCAACGCCTCGACGTGGCGCTGTCTTGCCGTGAACGCGCCCGCGCCGAGATCTTTGTACCCGGCAAGCTCGCGCAAGCGGGTGCGCAGCACATCGATGCCGTCTCCTGTCTTTGCCGACAGGCGAATGACCGCGTCCTTATCCGGGTCGACGCCGGCGCGCTCATTGGTCAGATCGATCTTGTTGCGCACAATCGTTACCGAGACGCCCGCGCCTATGTCTTCGCCGATGTCCGTCACCTCCGCCTCGGTAGCATCCTGGATCCAAAGCACCGCGTCCGCACTGGTGATGGCCGCTCGGGCCCGTCGCATGCCCTCAGCCTCGATTTGATCCGGATTCTCGCGCAGCCCCGCCGTATCGACGAGCTCGACCGCCAGCCCATCGATGCTGATTTGTTCTCGCAGGATGTCTCGGGTCGTGCCGGCAATCTCGGTAACAATTGCCGTATCTTCGCCGCTCAACCGGTTCATCAGGCTCGACTTGCCCGCATTGGGTTTGCCGACGATGACGACGCGGTAGCCGTCCCTGAGTACGCGCCCGTTTCTCGTCTGCGACAACAGCTTGGCGAACGTCTCTGCACACCGCGCGATCCCAGCCTGCAAATCCTCGTCGGCAAGGAAATCAATCTCTTCCTCGGGGAAATCAATCGCTGCCTCAACCTGCATGCGTAGCTGCGTTAATTGTTCAGCCGTTTGCTCGATCGCGGAAGAAAACACGCCCGACAATGAGCGCAAGGCGGCCCGTGCCGCTTGTTCAGTACCACTGCCGATTAGGTCCGCTACAGCCTCAGCCTGCGCAAGATCAATCTTATCGTTGAGAAACGCCCGCTTCGTAAATTCTCCGGGTTCCGCCGGCCGCGCGCCCAGCTCAACGGCCGCGCCAACCAGCAGCGAAATCACGACGGGCCCGCCGTGCCCATGAAGCTCTATGACCGTTTCGCCCGTGAACGACGCCGGCCCCGGAAAGTACAGCGCGATGCCGGAGTCAAGCTCGCTGCCGTCGGCGCCACGAAATATCCGATGGGTAGCCATACGCGGTTCGGGCAAGCTGCCGAGCATCCCGCGCGCAATTTGTTCGGCGGCGGGGCCGGAAATGCGCACGATGCCGATACCCCCCGTGCCTGGCGGCGTCGCCGCCGCAACAATCGTGTCCGTCGCCTCGTTCATACACCAATGAGACCACAGCTTTCGCCGCAGTGCAGATCCTCTGCGTGGTCGTAACAGGAAACCCGTACGGGCTAGTCGCCCTTAGGCTTCTTGCTCCCTTGCTGCTGCTTCCCTTCCCGCTCAACGACCTGGTTGATCTTCCATTGCTGGGCGATAGACAACAGCGTGTTGGTAACCCAGTAAAGCACCAGGCCGGACGGGAAGAACGCAAAAAACACCGTGAAAATGACAGGCATGATCTGCATGACCTTGACCTGTATCGGGTCGCCAACCTGTGGATTGAGCCGCTGCTGGAAGAACATTGCCGCACCCATGATAAGCGGCAAGATGAAGAATGGATCTCGCGTAGACAGGTCGGTGATCCACAGCGCGAAGGGCGCCTGACGCATCTCAACGCTTTCGAGAAGCACCCAATAGAACGCCAGGAAAAACGGCATCTGGATAAGAATCGGCAAGCAACCGGCAGCCGGATTCACCTTTTCCCGCTTGTAGAGGTCCATCATCGCCTGGCTTTGCTGTTGCTTGTCGTCCTTGTAGCGTTCCTGCAAGGCCTTGATGCGCGGCTGCAGATTTCGCATCTTCGCCATTGACCGGCCGCTCGCTTCGGTAAGCTTGTAAAACGCGAGCTTGATCAGAACGGTCACCGAAATGATGGCCACGCCCCAATTGCCGAACAGGCTAAACGCCTTGCCCAAAAGCCAGAACAGCGGCTGCGAAATTATAGTCAGCCAACCATAGTCGACCGTGAGCTTCAGGCTCGAATCAATTTCTTCGAGTTGTGATTGTAATTTCGGGCCAATGAAAATTGTTGTCTGGAATGAATGGCTTTCCCCTGGCTCGACAACCACCGTAGGTCCAATCGCGCTCGCCGTAGATATCTGTCCGCGAACCGACACGTTAAAGCGCTGGCTCGTGCCCGGTGCTGGAATTACCGCGGTTACGAAGTGATGCTGAATTGCACCTACCCAGCCGTTCGTTGCCGTGATTGCATACGCGCCGTCATCGATCAAATCGTCGCGCTTGAGCTTTTCCGACTTGTCGCCGTCATAAATGATCGGGCCCACAAACGAATAGGAGTCGACATCAAACATCGATCGCTCTTGCACGAACGACGCCCGCAAAATTTGCACGTACTCTGCGCCCCGCCACGATATGTCGCTGCGGTTCGTTACGGTTTGTGTAAGCTCGATCTTGTAGCTGCCGCGCGTAAATCGAAAGCGCTTCTCAACCGAGATGCCGTGGCCGTCCGCCCATGTCATTGGCACGATAAGAACGCCGGTGCTATCGATCGTGTAGTTCGTTCGCGCACTTGCAAAATTAGCGCGGTGGTTCGCCTCCGGCCCATCACCGGTCGAACGCAATCCTGACTGAATGAGGCCGACTGCGTTTGGGTCCGTGCTTAGCAGGCTGACGAGCTGATCTGGCCGATCCTTGGCTATCGGGTACTCCAGCATTCTCGCCCGCTGCAGTGTGCCTCCCAGCATACTGATCTCGATGTCCAATACATCCGTCTCGACGCGAATGGCGGCTACGAGCCGGTCATCCTCGCGCAGCTGCTCGACGTCGGCAGCCGGCAGAACCATGGGTGCGTCAATTTCACTGTCGGGCGGTTGCTCCCGTTCCGCCAGTTCCGGTAAACCGCTGTCCAACGGTTCTACTGCCGGGGCGTCAGCTACTACGAGCGGTGTTAACGACCGCGCATAGTCCAGTTGCCAGGCCTGGTACGTCATCCATGCCATCATCCCAAAGAACGCCCATGTCAGCAGTCGTTGGTTATCCATTCATTCCTCGTCCTGAGCGATTACTTTATTTTCCGGCCTGTCACTGCGCTGCCAGTGGCCAGCGAGGCTGTCAAAAAGCTGCTGATTGCTGCCCATGCTAGCGGCAGGTTGATTGATGACGACGATGTCGAGCCCCGCCAGTGTCGCCTGGTGCTGCCGAAACGATTCCCTGACAATGCGCTTGATTTTGTTTCTTGATGCTGCAGCGCGACAATGTTTTTTCGAGATGGCGAGGCCCAGCCGTGCCGTTTCAGTCTTGTTGTCTATGCATAGCACCGTAAACCATTTATCGCGGCAGCGTGTTGCTGTTTTAAAAACGCGACCAAATGCCGCAGCATCCAACAGCCGGTTGTTGCTTCGAAACCGGTATGGCGCGCTGCCGGGTAATTGTAAATGTTTATTCGCCGTCGTGACGATCGCCTTCGACGCTATCGAGCTTCGTTACGGCGTCAACTTGGCGCGACCCTTGGCCCGACGTCGCTTGAGAACAAGGCGCCCGGCTTTCGTCGCCATGCGCGCTCGAAAACCGTGTGTGCGTGCGCGTTTGATTTTACTTGGCTGATACGTGCGTTTCATTTGCTGGGGCCCTTGAGTATTACAGCAGTATTCTGTCGACCGTCGCCGATGCTACACGCGGAAGGGCGGCAAGATTACGCAGATGGTTTCACAGTGTCAATAGAGGCCCGGCAACATGGCGCTCTGTTGCGCTGCCGGGCCTTTGGCGGGACCATCTGGCGGTGCCTCGGCAGACGGTATAGACTGCCCGATCTTGCTTCGTATCTGCAAATTTCGCACTATTTTGGGGACTTTTTTGCCTGCCGAGATCCCGCTCTGGAACCGCTGCATCCGTAACTTACAAGCGGAGCTCCCCGAACAACAGTTCAATACCTGGATCCGACCGCTCCAGGCCGTCGAAGACGGCAAAGTCTTGCGGCTGCTCGCACCGAATCACTTCGTCGTAGATTGGTTAAAGGAACATTACATTGAACGAATTCTGCAGATCGTTGATGAATGCGGAGCGACCACCAAAGTTATCGTCGAGGTTGGATCTCGACAACCAGAGGTTGTCGAGATCCGCAATCAAAGACCGCAACCTGCGCCCATTCCTGCTCCTACACCGGCGGCACTTGAATCGCGGCTAAGCCCGGTGTTTACATTTGACAGCTTTGTCGAAGGCAAAAGTAATCAACTTGCCAGGGCAGCGGCAGTTCAGATTGCAGAAAATCCCGGCAAGTCCTACAACCCTCTTTTTATCTATGGGGGCGTCGGTCTTGGCAAGACACACCTGATGCACGCGCTCGGCAACGCTATGCTGGAAAGAAACCCATCTGCCCGCGTTGCCTATGTTCACTCGGAGCGTTTTGTTGGTGACATGGTGCGCGGCCTACAGCACAATAAAATTTCCGAATTCAAACGTTATTATCGATCGCTGGATGCTTTACTCATTGATGACATCCAGTTTTTTGCCGGCAAGGAACGATCGCAGGAAGAATTTTTCCATACTTTTAATGCGTTGCTTGAAGGTCAACGACAAATAGTTTTAACTTGTGATCGATATCCGAAAGAGGTCAATGGGCTTGAGGAACGCCTTAAATCGCGCTTTGGCTGGGGCCTCACGGTCGCAATCGAGCCACCAGAACTGGAAACCTCTGTCGCTATTCTCATGAGTAAAGCGTATGCCGAAGGCGTTGTCCTGCCCGAGGAAGTTGCTTTTTTCATCGCTAAAAGAATTCGCTCTAACGTTCGTGAACTCGAAGGCGCGCTGCGGCGCGTTATCGCTAATTCTCGATTTACCGATCGGCCGATCAATCTCGAATTTGCGAAGGAAGCACTGCGTGACTTGCTTGCCGTTCAAGCTCGCCTGGTCTCAATTGAAAATATTCAAAAGACAGTCGCTGATTATTTTAAAATTCGCGTTACCGATTTATTGTCAAAGCGGCGCAACCGATCCATCGCCAGACCTCGACAAGTTGCGATGGCGTTGGCTAAAGAATTAACTAACCATAGTCTACCGGAAATTGGCGATGCTTTTGGCGGTCGCGACCACACAACAATTTTGCACGGTTGTCGAAAGATTGAATCATTGCGCGAATCAGATAAGCGCATTGATAATGATTACTTGAATTTATTGAGAACTTTGACAGGATAATGTGGATAACGAGTGTACAACTTTAGACGAATTATTTATCCACAGCATATTCACTCGTCAACAACCGTCCATACGCGTGCTTATACTACAGCCAAGTAACAATAACTATTTGTTTTTTAAAGTAAAAATATAATTATCCACAGGACCTTGCTGCCTTAATAATAGTAATAATAGATCATTTTTCAATATTTATTAACAGGTGAAATCCATGAAGCTAAGAGCTGCTCGTGACGTCCTTTTAAAGCCGCTCCAGGCAGTAATTGGTGTTGTTGAAAGAAGGCAGACAATGCCGATTTTGTCGAATGTTCTTCTTGTTGCGCGTAACGGTGAGCTTGCTGTTACAGCAACAGACCTTGAGGTCGAGTTGGTTGCCCAAGCGGAAGTAACGGTCGATTCGGATGGGGAAATTACAGTATCTGGCAGGAAGTTACTGGATATCTGTCGAGCATTGCCAGAAGGAGCTGATATTGATATTAGCGTATCAGGTGAAAAACTGGTTATACGGTCGGGGAGAAGCAAATTTAGTCTTGCAACATTGCCAGCAGCAGAGTTTCCGACTATCGAAGATATCAAGGCAGGACAAACAATAACGGTTGAACAAAAGCTGCTGGGTCGGTTGATTGAAAAAACGCATTTTTCCATGGCGCAACAGGACGTACGTTATTATCTCAATGGAATGCTTCTTGAAACTAGTGGCAATCAATTGCGGGCAGTAGCAACTGATGGGCATCGCCTGGCTTTGTGCGAGATCAAGATTGACGGTGCTGCGCTTGATGACCAGCAAGTGATTGTGCCGAGAAAAGGCGTTTTGGAATTGCAGCGTCTCATGAACGGTAAGGGTAGTCTCAATATTGAGCTTGGGTCAAATCATGTTCGCATTCAACTTGAGGGTATTCGTTTTACGTCGAAACTTATTGATGGCCGCTTTCCGGAATACGACCGCGTTATACCGAAAGAATCGAGCAATGAACTTACAGCGGACAAAAAAGCGCTACGGGGAGCACTGCAAAGAACGGCAATCCTTTCCAATGAGAAGTACCGCGGTATTCGCTTGATCATTCGCGAAGGAGAAATCGTCATACAAGCGCACAACCCGGAGCAAGAGGAGGCTGAAGAAGAGCTTGAGGTATCGTATAGCGGTGAGGAAATTGAGATAGGCTTTAATGTTAATTACTTGCTCGATGCGCTGGGTGCAATTGAGGGCGATACGGTTACGCTATCGGTTTTGGATAGCAACTCAAGCTGCTTGATTAGACAACCGGGGAACGAGGACAGCAAATTTGTTGTGATGCCCATGCGACTCTAGTTGCGTTTCGAGGTCTCTGCAATGCCGATTCGGCAGTTTACGGCGTGCAACTTTCGCTGTCTCGAGAGTATCGAACTCGACGCTGATCGCGAGTACAACCTTATTTGTGGTCCGAACGCGTCGGGCAAAACCAGCGTTCTGGAGGCGTTGGCGTATCTTGGCCGTGGCAAGTCTTTTCGTGGCGCTGCAACGACGGACCTCATTCGGCACGGCGAGCGAGAGTTCGTGCTGTTTGGCCACGTCGATGTCGGGGCAAGAGAGTCGAAGGTGGGGGTTCGCAACAGCCACGAAGGACTGGAGATCCGTATAGATGGTGATGTCGATGGCGGCTCTGCAGCGCTTGCGGCCGTATTGCCGTTGCAGATTATCGACCCGGATGTACACAATCTCGTCGGTGGCGCGCCAGAGCAACGCCGCCGTTATCTGGACTGGATTGCGTTTCACGTGGAACCGGGCTTTCTGGACCTGTGGCGACGCTTTCGTCGGGCGCTGAAACAGCGCAACGCGGCGCTCAGATCCGCGACCGCCATAACGACCATGGATGGCTGGAATGCTAGCTTCGTTGAGCTTGCCGGGCGTATTGATAGCGGCCGGCGCCAGGCGCTTGAGGTCGTTACAGGGCGGCTGGAAGAGGCCGGGCAAGATCTGGTCGGCAGTGGGGTGGGCTTCGAGTATCAGCCGGGCTGGAACGAAGACAAGGGGCTATTGAAGGCGCTTGAGGACAGCATGGAGCGAGACCTGCAACAAGGTAGCACTCAATACGGCCCGCACCGAGCGGACCTTAAACTGATGTACGATGCGCGCCGGGCGCGCAAGCTCGTGTCTCGGGGCCAACAGAAGCTGCTTGCCTGCGCGATGATCCTTGCTGCGACGGAAACGGCGCAGGCGGCGCTCGAGCGGCCGTTGTTGCTGTTACTCGATGATCCGGCCGCAGAGCTTGACAGCCACAGTCTGCAGCGGCTCATGCGCCGGGTGGTGGCTCTGGGCTGTCAAGTCATCGCCACGAGCCTGGAGACAGAGCTGCGGTTTTTCCCCGAAGCTGCGAGCGTGTTTCACGTGGAACACGGTGACTTGAAACAGGTCAGCTGAGGGGCATTTCCGCGCACTGCAGCCGGCAATTCCGGGCGCGCGTTAGCCGGCACGATTTCAACGCTATAAAACGCCCAAAACACCTTGAAATATAAGGCTTTGAGCACACTTTCATCGGGCTCATTTGGTACAATGGGCCGGTTGTACGGAGAGGACACAGAATGACGGACGAAAATGATTATACTTCCAGCAATATCAAGGTCTTAAAGGGCCTCGAGGCCGTTCGTAAACGACCGGGAATGTTCATCGGCGATACCGACGATGGCACAGGCCTTCACCACTTGGTTTTCGAGGTCGTCGATAACTCTATTGATGAGGCGCTGGCAGGCTATTGCAATGACATTACAGTCACGATTCATGCCGATGAATCGATGACGATCAGCGACGATGGACGCGGCATACCGGTTGATATTCACCCCGAGGAGGGGCGCTCGGCAGCTGAGGTCATCATGACGGTGCTGCATGCGGGGGGTAAGTTCGACGATGATTCCTACAAAGTTTCGGGAGGGCTGCATGGCGTCGGCGTGTCGG
Source organism: Pseudomonadota bacterium (assembly GCA_022565135.1). Taxonomy (GTDB): domain Bacteria; phylum Pseudomonadota; class Gammaproteobacteria; order Steroidobacterales; family Woeseiaceae; genus UBA1847. Next base: position 14,915 of record JADFKA010000002.1, on the reverse strand, counting down.
TCGTGAACGCGTTGTCGGAGCACCTCGTGCTCACTATCCATCGTGGCGGCAAAACCTATCAACAAGAGTACGAACACGGCGAGCCGCTGGCGCCGATAAGTGTTGTCGGTGAAACCAGCCGCAGGGGCACGACGGTTCGTTTTAAGCCCAGCAGCAAGACGTTTACCAATATCAAATTTCACTTCGACATTCTAGCGGGCCGGCTCAGGGAATTATCCTTTCTGAATTCGGGCGTGCGGATCCACCTTATCGACGAGCGCTCCGAACGCGAGGAGACGTTCGAATATGAAGGTGGTATCAAGGCCTTTGTAGAGCACCTGAATCGTAACAAAGCGCCGATTCACGACACGGTGTTTTATTTTTCCTCAATGAAGGATGGCGTTGGCGTCGAAGCAGCGATTCAATGGAACGATGGCTACCAGGAAAACATGTTTTGTTACACCAACAATATTCGACAGCGAGATGGCGGCACGCACCTTGCGGGGTTTCGAACCGCGCTGACACGGACCCTCAATACCTATATTGAGAAAGAGCTGGGCAGCAAGAAAGATAAATTTACACCATCGGGTGACGATGCACGTGAAGGCCTCACGGCAGTATTGTCGATCAAGGTGTCGGACCCGAAATTTTCGGCACAGACCAAGGACAAATTAGTTTCATCTGAAATTAAAGGCGCAGTCGAACAGGCGGTGTCCGGACGGCTCGAAGAATTCCTGCTCGAGCACCCGCAAGAAGCACGCACCATAGTTTCCAAGATCATCGATGCGGCAAGGGCACGAGAAGCCGCACGCAAAGCTCGCGAGATGACGCGGCGCAAGGGCGCGCTCGATATTGCCGGCCTACCCGGGAAGCTAGCCGATTGCCAGGAAAAAGATCCGGCGCTGTCGGAGCTGTTTCTCGTCGAGGGCGATTCGGCCGGCGGTTCCGCGAAGCAGGGCCGCGATCGGCGCACCCAGGCGATCCTGCCGCTGAAAGGCAAGATTCTGAATGTTGAGAAGGCGCGCTTCGACAAAATGCTGGCATCGGTCGAAGTGGGAACGCTGATTACTGCTCTGGGTTGTGGAATCGGGCGCGAAGATTTTGACCCGGACAAGTTGCGTTATCACCGCATCATCATCATGACCGATGCTGATGTCGATGGTGCGCATATTCGAACCTTGTTATTGACGTTTTTCTATCGGCAGATGTTGGAGCTTATCGAGCGCGGGCATGTGTATATCGCACAGCCGCCGCTGTACAAAATCAAGCGCGGCAAGCAGGAGGTATATGTCAAGGACGACGCAGAACTAAACAGTTATCTGCTCACCGCGGCGCTGGACAATGCAAAGCTGTATGTCAATAAAGACGCGCCCGCGTTATCGGGTATCGCGCTTGAGGCCCTGGCGAAGGAATACATTGCCGTTGAAAACATCATCACAAGATTGGCGGGACGATATGACGAAGCGGTGTTGCGCGCGTTCAGCGCGCTGCCGGAGGTTACGGCTGAGATCAGCGACGACCTCGACAAACTCAGTGCCTGGACAGATACTTTGTCGGCGGTGCTGCCAAAGGGCGGCGGTGACCGCGCGCACATCAAAACCGGCGGTTCGTACTCGGCCGAGCTTGATCGTGGCGATGAAGATGGCGAGGGCGTGCGTATTGCGATAACCAAAGTTCAGCATGGCGTCGGCACAACGCGTTACTTGCCGAGGGAGCTTTTCGGCACCAATGAGTATCGACACATCATGGCGCTGACCGGCAAGCTTTCTGAGTTACTGGGGGAGGGCGCCTTCGTGCAGCGAGGCGAGCGCAGCGCGACGGTCAGCGAATTTTCAGAGGTGGTGGACTGGCTAATGATCGAAGCGCGCAAAGGCCAGTCAATACAGCGCTACAAAGGGCTGGGCGAAATGAACCCGGAGCAGTTGTGGGACACGACGGTCAACCCTGAAACACGGCGCCTCTTGCAAGTGAAAATCGAAGATGCAGTCAAGGCGGATGAAATTTTCACAACGCTGATGGGCGACCAGGTTGAGCCGCGGCGAGAGTTCATCGAAAAAAATGCGCTGAACGTAGTTAACCTCGACGTCTAGCTCGGATTATTCATGAGTCGCCGCAATGGTTAATAAGCGCCGGCTGGTCCACACGGCTTTTCTGCTCGCCGTGCCAATCATCGTGGCGGGCTTCGGCTTGTCAGTCATCTCCGCAATTGGTCTTGTGTTGCTGGCGCTGGCCTGGCGCTGGGCTCTCGCCGCGAGTGGTATCGCGGCAGGCGCGGCGGCTCCCGCCGTCGTTCTCGAAACGATTTCATTGAGTCACTTTGTAGAAAAGGTTCGCTGGTGCCTGGACCGGCTGGATATCGCGTACACCGAGCAACACCATGCAGGCGTCCTCGGTGCGGTCTTCAAGGGCCGTTCGGTACCGGTGCTTAAGATTCGCACTGGCATCGTGTATTCAACGATCGGGAACTCACCGGAGATCCTGCGCTACCTCTACGGCCGATACCTGGTAACGCAGGGCGACAAGGCCGCATTTCTCGAACCAACCGATGTGCGGCTTGAGCTCGAAGAACGCATCGATCGGTATGGTGTCAACCTGCAGGTCTGGGTGTATTACCACATACTCATGGATCGCGAGTTAACGCTGCATGCCTGGGGCGCTGACAGCCCGTTTGTGCCATGGTGGCAGCGGCAGCAGCTGCGCCCGCTTTTTCCACTGCTGGCGTTTTTTGTTCGCAGGACCTTCTCCCTGAGTGACGAACACTATGCGAAGGCGGTTCACCACATCGAGAAGATGCTGGCGGACATCGACCTAAGACTTGCAGATGGCAGGAAATTTATCCTGGGCGGCAACGAATTAGACTACGTCGATATAGCGTTCGCCGCGATTTCCGGGATCTGGTTGCAGCCCGATGGTTATGCAGGCGGCAAGGCCGACGCATGTCGCATCGCCAGGAACCGTGCGCCGGCGCCAATGCGCGCGGATATCGAACGCTGGATCGAGGATTACCCGAAAGCGTCCGCATTCATCGCGGAACTTTATGCAAACGAAAGGGGCCAGGTCACAGAGACCGGGGCGGCCGGATGAACGCGGTGATGGGCATTGCGCTGTCAGCGCTGCTATTGGCGTGCGTTGCACAAGACACACAAGATAAGCCGGCCACGCAGGATGCAGAGCAGGCGGTGCGTGACTTTGTTGCGGTGCGGGATCTCGAAGAGCTCGATAAGCTGCGCTCGAGCAGCAACGATAGCTGGCAAGTGATCGCGGACGAATTTATAATTTACGAAACGCGCAAGGCCGCCTACCTGGTTGAATTTACGCGCGCATGTTACGAGCTGGAAGACCGTACTCGCATTGTTGCTGACATACGCAGGGAAAGGAACATCATACGCTCGCGATTTGACACGATACGGGGTTGCCGGATCAGGAAAATATTTGCCCTGACCGAGGCGGAGGCTGCGGAGCTCAAGCAACTCGGCGAGTCGCCCGGAAGTCGAAACTAATCAAAAACAGATCGGTCTATCAGATAGCCGCGGGCTACAAGCCGCGGCTATCAAAACCAAAGGGGACAAAATGATTAAACGAATAATGGGCGCAGCTGCGCTAATGGTACTGATGGCTTGCGGACAAGAGCCGGCCGCCATTGTAGAGGCGACTGCGCCGATTTCCTCGGGCATCGACGTGCACTACATGGATACGAGTGTAAAGCCTGGCGACGATTTCTTTCGTTACATGAACGGCAAGTGGCTTGATGAAACGGAGATTCCGGCCGACAAATCGAATTATGGCGGCTTCGTCATCCTGGCCGATGAAGCCCAGGAAAAGGTTAAGGCGATCATTGAAGAATCGGCCACCGGCGATTTCGCCAAAGGCACCGACGAGCAAAAGGTGGGAGATTTGTACCGGTCTTATATGGACATAGAGACGCGCAACGCATTGGGAATTACGCCCCTGCTGCCGGAATTTGAAAAAATCAACTCGATCTCGAGTCACGATGAGCTGACCGTTTATTTCGGCAGAGCCAGCCGATATGGGGTCAGCGTGCCGCTCAATATCGAACAACTTGTGGACTGGAACGATCCGACGCGATATTCGTTGATCGTTACCCAAGGGGGGTTGGGCCTGGCAGATCGGGAGTATTACGTTAAAGAGGACGATCTTTCCGCGGACATTCGCGACAAATATGTCGTACACATCGAAAAGATGTTTGACCTGGCGGGACTGCCCGATGCTGCCGCTGCGGCGACGACAATCATGGCGCTGGAAACCCGGCTTGCCGAGAAAAACATGACGAAAGAGGCGGCGCGGAACCGTGCGGAAAACTACAAACCCATTGTGCGCGCAGATCTCCGCGGTGTCATGCCAGAATTCGACTGGGATGCGTATCTGGCGGAATTTGGCGTAGCGGAAACCGAGAGCGTCGTGCTTTACATGATCGACTATCTTGGCGAGCTCGATCAGATCATCCGCACAACTGACCTCGATACGTGGAAAACTTACCTGACGTGGAAGGCGCTTGACGATGCGGCGGCCTTCCTGAGCGAAGACCTGGACAATCAGAACTTTGATTTCTACAGTAAGACGCTGGCTGGAATCGAAGTACAACAGCCCATGTGGCGGCGCGGCACCAGAGTGGTAAGCGCGAGGCTTGGCGAGGTCGTTGGCAAAGTTTACGTAGCCAGACATTTTCCGCCCGAAGCCAAAAGGCGCATGGAGCAACTCGTCGCCAATCTGATTAATGCGTATGAGAAAAGCATCAAGGAACTCGATTGGATGAGCGACGCAACGAAAGTCGAGGCGCTGCGAAAGCTGTCGAAATTCACGCCTAAAGTAGGCTATCCGGATGAATGGCGGGATTACTCCGCGCTCGACATCGAGGGCGACGATCTGTTCGGTAACCTTGAGCGAGCCATACTGGCCGAACACGAAAGAGAAATGGACAGGCACAATGGTCCTGTCGATCGCGGTGAGTGGGGAATGACGCCGCAGACCGTCAATGCTTACTACCATCCGGCACTAAACGAAATCGTATTTCCAGCGGCCATTCTGCAACCACCATTTTTCAACCTGGATGCGGATGAGGCGGTGAACTACGGAGCGATCGGCGCGATTATCGGCCATGAGATTGGGCATGGTTTCGACGATCAGGGCAGCACCTTTGACGGTGACGGCAAGTTGCGTGACTGGTGGACCGATGCGGATCGCGCCGAGTTCGAGACGCGTACCGGGAAATTGGTCGAGCAGTATTCAGCATTTGCCCCGTTCGAGGACCTGCATGTCAATGGCGAATTCACGCTCGGCGAGAACATCGGCGATCTCGGCGGCATCACGATCGGCTTGCTGGCCTATCAGATGTCACTCAACGGCAAGGAAGCGCCAGTGATAGATGGCTTCACAGGCGCGCAGCGAGTGTTCCTGGGCTATGCCCAGGTGTGGCGCAGAAAGTATCGTGATGAGGCGCTGCGGCAGCGCATTGCCACGGACCCACATGCCCCAAGTGAGTACCGAGCCAACGGCGCCGTCAGGAACGTGCCGGAGTTTTACGAGGCATTCAATGTCGAAGAGGGCGACGCCCTCTACCTGGCACCGGAAGACCGTGTCAAAATCTGGTAGGCCTTACCCAGTAGCCCCGCAACCGAGCACCTTGTCATCGTCATGTCTCGATCCCGCCTGACGGGAGCTCGCTATGCTGCGCTTTACTGCCGATGACAAGGGATCCGGCCACGGGACTTACCGACTAATAACTGCCGGCGGACGGTGCGAATTTGTCGCCGAAGAAATCACCCTCATTCCAGCTTGGCCGGGCGTCGTCATTGGCGATGCCCAGGCCGATTCGGGTGTTGGCCCGCGCAAAACGCTCGGCCGAGTCCCAGTCGATGGGTCGGCTCAGGTCATCAGACGGGCGGTGATAGTGATTCCGCAAATGGTCCTGGAAAATGGCCTCTGCGTCGATGTTCGGATCCGTTGTGCCGAAGCCGGAAGTCAGATAAATCGCCGGCACACCCTGGCGAACAAACGAGTACTGGTCGCTGCGGACGAAAAGGTTCTCTTCGGGAATAGGGTCCGGGGTCAGCGCAAAGTCTTCGGCGTTAGCAGCAGCAGCAACGATGGCTTGCAGCGAGGAATGCTCGGCGCCAAAGGCGACCACGTCGGCCAGCGGGTACAGGAATAGCGGCATGTCCATGTTGACGTTGGCGACGATTGAGTCGCTGGGCACGGTTGGATAGTGCGCAAAATAGTCGGATCCGAGCAGGCCCTTCTCCTCGCCCGTTAATGCAATGAACATGACCGAGCGGCGTAATGGCATTGCTGCCAGTGCTCGCGCGGTTTCGATCATTAGCGCAGTACCCATCGCGTTGTCGTACATGCCGTTGTAGAGGTCGTCACCGGCGACTTCGACACCACGACCAACATGATCCAGGTGTGCCGTGTAAACAACGTATTCATTCGAGAGTTCCGGGTCCGTGCCGCGCACGATACCGATGACGTTCGGGCTGCTAAGTTGATCGAGATCGGTTTTGCGCGACAGCGTTACTTCAATCCCCAGCGGCACGGATGAGGGTTGCGATGCGTCGATGGAGTCGAGCGCTGCTTTGAAACTGATCGGCGTGCCCTCGAAAAGGTCGGCGGCAGCATGCTCACTGAGGTATGCGCTGCCCAGAAGCTCGGGGAAGTAGTTGGCAGCGGTGCCCGACGCGTCAATCCAGGTCATGCCCGGGTTCATACCGGCCGCTTTTTTCGCGCGTTCCCAGGGATAACTTTCCTGCGAGTGTCTCGAGCGCAGCGCGATCCAACCGACGGCGCCCCTTGCGACGGCCTCCGTTATCTTGGTGCGTGTCGAGGCGTGATATGCCCTCTCCTCTCCTGGAAGCGCCGCGGGACCGCCGCGGAATGCGGCGACGATTTTTCCTTCCAGATCGATGCCCTCGTAGTCGGAATACCCGAACTCAGGCGCATGCACGCCATATCCGATATAGACGACCTCGGCGCGAACCGTGGTGTCGTCGCGAACCCGGTCGCCACGCATCGTATAGTCGTCCCTGTAAACCAGCGTGGTGTCGTCGGAGTTGCGATGCACAATAAACGACGGGCTGTCGCTGTCGATGTGGTAACTCTGCAGTGGCACCGGCTGATACCAGCCGTCGTTGCCACCAGGCTCAAGGCCAAATTCCGCGAAACGATCAGCCACATACTGCGCGGCCTTTGCGTGGCCGGGCGACCCGGTCTGGCGCCCCTCGAGTGCATCGTCCGCAAGGAACGCAAGGTGAGCGTAGATACTATCCCTGGTAATTTCATCGAGAGGACTCGCAGTCGCCATTGGCGGCGCTTCGGTTGAGTCGCTGCATGCAACGCAAGTCAGGACGGCACAGGCCACCGCTAGTAGCTTCTGCATGGTGCTGCTTCCCTTATAAGACTACTTATTATTGCCGTCACCCGTCTTTGGCGGGCTTAGATAGTGATGGCTTATTTCGCACATTTTACCCTCGATCCAGTCCTGAGCGAGCCTGTTTATTTCTTTTGGCGTCCGCCCCGTGGGATCGATGGGCGGGCCGATACAAAAGCGAATGCGACCCGGATATTTGCGCAGGCCGCGTTTCGGCCAGAAATCTCCGGCATTGTGCGCAACCGGCACAACCATGCAATCGGTCTCCCTCGCCACCGCGGCGCCGCTCACGCCGTAGCGCCGGGTTTCGCCGGGAGGCATGCGCGTGCCTTCTGGGAAAATGGTCAGCCAAAGGCCGCGTGATATTCTGTCCTTGCCCTGTTCGATGACCTGTTTGATGATCGCGGCGCCAGCCTTACGGTCAATGGTAATTGGCTTCAATACGAGCCCGAGCCCCCAGCCAAAAAGCGGAATCATCAAGAGCTCTTTCTTGAGGACCCAGGTTTGCGCGGGCAATGCAGTGATCTGCCAGTATGTCTCCATGGCGGTCGTGTGTTTGATCAATACGACGCTCGGCGCGTCTGGCAGGTTTTCCGTACCCTCGGTGACGACGTCGAGCCCGCAAAAGAACTTGCCCGCCCACAGGTTGGAAAATGCCCAGCCCCGGGCGATGGCCCATTGCACTCGATGCGGCGCCCAAAATACGAACAACTCGAGCGTGCCGGCAATGAGCGACGACGCGAAGAGAAAGCCCGTAAAAAGCAGGGAACGAAGGGTCAACATCACATTATGTTCCAGTCCCGAATAGCATGGCCATGGCGCCGTATCAGCTAATTGCGAGCTTGGAAATGTCCGCCACGTCCAGAAACAAAGCGCGCAGCTCGCGCAGCAATGCGAGGCGGTTATTTCTTGTTGCTTTGTCGTCGTCCATAACCATTACGTCGTCGAAAAACCGATCGACGGGCTCGCGCAGCGCCGCAAGAGCGCTCAGTGTGGCTGTGTACTCGTGGTTCTCGAGCATCGGTTGTACGGTTTGTCGTGCCCGCTCAAGCGCTGACCAGAGCGCAAGTTCTGCCGGGTCGCTCAACAACTTCTGATTGACGGTGGTGCCGTCATGATCGCCGGCTTGCTTGAGAATGTTTGCAATGCGCTTGTTTGCCGCCGCGAGACTCGATGCCGGCTCGAGCTGAATGAAGGCCTGAACGGCACCAAGCCTGCGCTCGAAGTCGACAAGTGACGATGGGCGGCGCGCCAATACAGCATCGAATGTTTCTGTTGCGAGCCCGGAATCGCGATCGAGGAAATACCGCCGCAAGCGCTCGCCAATAAAAGCGTACAAGGCATCACAAATCTCGCTTTTCTCTGTCTTGCCAGCCGGCTGCCCGTCAACAGCGGCGCCGATCATTGCCGGCAAGTCCAGGTCCAGGCCACATTCGACGAGCAAGCGCACGACACCCAGAGCGGCTCTGCGCAGGCCAAACGGATCGCGGTTGCCTGAGGCCTTCTTACCGAGCGAGAAGATGCCCGCGAGAGTATCGAGCTTGTCGGCCAACGCAAGCATCTGGCCATCAGTCGAGGCCGGCAAATCGTCGCCCGCGAAGCGCGGCAGGTAGTGTTGTCCAATCGCATCGGCGACGGCATCCGTCTCGCCATCGGCGGCGGCATAATAGCGCCCCATGATGCCTTGCAGATCGGGGAATTCACCCACCATACCCGTCAACAGATCACACTTCGACAGGGCTGCGGCGCGCGTTACGTTGTCCGGGTCGACTTCGAGGGCTGCGGCGATCCAGCCGGCGAGAGTCGTAATGCGAGCGCACTTGTCAAAGAGGCTGCCAAGCCCACGTTGATAAACGACCTCGCGCAGGGCGTCCTGACGTCCGGCCAGCGTTGTACGACGATCGGTGTCCCAGAAAAAAGCAGCATCGGCCAGTCGTGGCCGGATGACGCGTTCATTGCCGTCGCTAACCTGGACAGGGTCCCGGCTTTCAATATTGGCAACCGCAATAAAGCGCGGCAGTAAATTGCCATGCTCGTCGGCCACCGGAAAGTAGCGTTGGTGTTCGGTTAGTGTCGAGATGACAACTTCGCGCGGCAGTTCGAGAAACTTCTCGTTAAAACTGCCGGTCATTGGTACGGGCCATTCGACGAGTGATGTCACTTCGTCGTAAAGCAAATCGCCATTGACGACATGGCCGCTGACAGCGCGGGCCGCTGCTGCTACGCCATCTTTGACCATCTCCCGGCGGCGCTCAAAATCTGCGATGACGTAGCCGGGCTTCTCCAGCGAGCGCAAATAGCTCGAAGGGTTTTTGATTACGATAGGGCCATCTGCGTGAAAGCGATGACCTTGCGACTGATTGCCGCTCTTGATGCCCATGATCGACGCCGTGATTATTTCGCTGCCATGTAACAGCACGATCCAGTGTATGGGACGCACGAATTCTACGTCGCCATCGCCCCAGCGCATGCGGCGCGGGATGGGCAAGGCAGCGAGCGATGTCTCAATAAGGCCCGGCAGGAGTTCGACGGTTGGCTGGCCCCGCTCAACGACATCACATGATAACCACTCGCCCTTGTCGGTCTTCGTGCGCCCAAGTTCCGCTGGTTTCACACCGCATTTTTTCGCAAAAGCCGTTGCCGCCGAGGTCATTTTGCCGTCCGCATCGAACGCGACCGAAATGGAAGGGCCTTTTTGCGAAATTTCACGGTCGTCCTGGCCGAGGCCGAGGTTCTCAATCAATACGGCCAGGCGGCGAGGGCTCGCGTACGCGTGTACCGCGCCATGCGGGAGGCGTACTTTTTCAACGGCCGACTCGAGATTGTCCGCAAAGGCCACCATCAGCGTGCGCAGCGCTTTCGGCGGCAATTCCTCAGTGCCTATTTCAACAAGAAAGTCTCGTGCCGTAGTCATTTGTTGGACGCGCCTCGACCGGCCGAACTAAGCATCGGGAAGCCAAGCGCCTCACGGGACGCGAAGTAGGCTTCCGCAACGGCGCTTGCCATGCTGCGGACGCGCAGAATAAAGCGTTGCCGTTCGCTCACGGAAAGCGCCTGGCGCGCATCGAGAAGATTGAAAACATGCGATGCGGCAAGCATCTGTTCGTAAGCAGGCAAGGCAAGATTGACTTCGATCAAACGCTCGCTTTCGTGTTGGGCGTGATCGAAGGCGTTGAACAGATAGTCGATGTCCGCTTCTTCGAAGTTATACCTGGATTGTTCGAGCTCGTTTTGGTGATACACGTCACCGTAAGTAATTCGACCGAGCGGTCCATCAGTCCAGACGATATCGTAAATACTTTCGACGGCTTGCAGATACATTGCAAGACGTTCGAGGCCGTACGTGATCTCGCCGGTAACGGGCCGACACTCGAGTCCACCGATCTGCTGAAAATATGTGAACTGCGTGATTTCCATGCCGTTTAGCCAGACTTCCCAGCCCAGACCCCAGGCACCGAGCGACGGCGACTCCCAGTTGTCTTCGACAAAGCGAATGTCATGCACGGTCGGATCGATGCCAATCTCGCGTAACGAGTCCAGGTACAGCTCCTGGATGTCATCGGGGGAGGGTTTGATAACGACCTGGTACTGATAGTAGTGCTGGAGTCGAAACGGGTTGTCGCCATAACGGCCATCGGTCGGTCGGCGCGACGGCTGCACATAGGCCGCGCTCCACGGCTCGGGCCCGATTGCTCGCAGGAAGGTCGCTGGATGAAAAGTACCTGCGCCCATCTCCTTGTCATAGGGCTGCATGATGACACAGCCGCGCTCCGCCCAGTATTGCTGCAGCGTTAGGATCAGGTCCTGGAAGCTGAGCATCTCGGACGGTTTTTTCTTTGCCATTCGGGAATCACTGGGACCAAAGGCGCGCAGTATATCGTGGGTGCGGCTTCCAACCGACATTTTTGTCGTTCGTCGCACGACCCGCGGCCGGCATATTCCTTGCCGGAATGGCTCGCTGCGCTGCGCTTTATTTCCGGCAAAAAACATCCCGGCCGCGGGCCCAACGAACGGCCAATGCGGGCGCATCCTCGCTCTCGCTGTCCCTGCTTCGCTCGGATTCGACGACGCTCGATGAGCCACCGTGCCGTGGCCGCCCTCAATCACTCCAATTAACAGGACACCGGCAACCGCACAAGCGAGCTCCGGTCAAGCGGGATCGAGACATGACGCGGACAAGCACCCCGGCTGCAGGCCTGTAATGCCGCGCACCAAAGTGGTGCCAATGCGGACGGTCATGCACTATACTGGTGCTTATGTATGCGCAGTCAGTGCGACGATGTCAATTAAATCAATATGTTAGGTGCCGCACCATTTTGGCACGCAGCGTGCAAACAGAGAATATCAGGCCCGCGTAAGGCGGGCCCTTTCTATGCTTTGACGAACCGGAGGAGAGATTCATGAAGCCCAAGGAAGTACTCGGCCTGATAAAAGAAAATGACGTCAAATTCGTCGACTTCCGTTTTACCGACACCAAAGGCAAGGAACAGCATGTAACCGTGCCAGCCCACACGGTCAACGAAGATCTGTTCGAAGATGGCAAGATGTTCGACGGCTCGTCAATCTCTGGGTGGAAGGGCATCAACGAGTCCGACATGATTCTGTTGCCCGATCCAGCATCGGCAGTGATCGATGTGTTCTCTGATGAGACGACGTTACTCCTGCGCTGCAATGTTATCGAGCCAACAACGATGCAGGGTTACGGCCGTTGCCCGCGATCATTGGCCGGCCGCGCGGAGGCGTATCTCAAAGCAAGCGGAATTGCGGACGCCGCATATTTTGGCCCCGAAAATGAATTCTTCGTTTTCGATCACGTCACGTGGGAAGACACGATGCAAGGTGTCGGTTACAAAGTCGACTCCGAGGAGGGCGCGTGGAACTCATATCGCAATTACGAAGACGGCAATACAGGACACAGGCCGACCGTCAAGGGCGGTTACTTTCCGGTTCCGCCCGTTGATTCCTTACACGATCTGCGCTCGGCAATGTGCCTGGCGCTTGAGGACATGGGCGTTGAAACGGAGGTGCATCATCACGAGGTCGCAACCGCAGGCCAGTGCGAAATTGGCGCTAAATACAACACCTTAGTGCGCAAAGCGGACGAAGTGCAAATCCTCAAGTATGTCGTTCAAAACGTTGCTCACGCGTATGGCAAGACGGCGACGTTCATGCCCAAACCTCTCGTTAACGACAACGGCAGCGGCATGCACGTACACCAGTCGCTCGTCAAAGGCGGAGAAAACCTGTTCGTAGGAGATGGTTATGGGGGGCTGTCCGATATGGCGCTGTTTTACATCGGCGGTATCATCAAACATGCGCGGGCGCTAAACGCATTTACAAACCCGGCGACGAACAGCTACAAACGCCTGGTGCCCGGGTTCGAGGCACCAACAATTCTGGCGTACTCGGCACGCAATCGTTCTGCATCAATTCGCATTCCCTACGATTCGAACCCGAAGGGTCGCCGCTTGGAAATTCGTTTCCCGGACTCGATGGCCAATCCCTACCTTGCGTTCGCGGCGATGATGATGGCGGGCCTCGATGGCATCCTGAACAAGATTCACCCGGGCGACCCCATGGACAAGGATTTGTACGACCTTGCACCCGAAGAAGAACAGGACCTCAAGCTCGTCGCATTCTCGCTGGACGAGGCATTGGGGGCCCTCGACGATGATCGCGATTTCCTCAAGGCTGGCGACGTGTTTTCGGACGATCTCATCGACGCCTATGTCGACCTTATGATGGCAAACGTGACGCGTTTGCGAATGACGACGCATCCGGTCGAATTTGACATGTATTACAGTCTCTGAAGGCCAAAAGTGTGAACCGGGCGACATTTTGCTGCCCGCTGACTACCCCAAATTACTCCAGCGCTGTTATGCTAACTTCATGGAAGCACGCTCAATATTCATCTTTGCCGGACTGCTGGCGGCGTCTCCGGCCTTGGCGGACACTGCTTATAAGTGGACCGAAGAAGGAGTCGTGCATTATTCTGATCGGCCTCGCGAAGGGGCGGAACGTGTTGAGCTGGCCGAGTCCGAACGTCCGACCAGAACGCGTTTCTCACCAAGCAGATCAACTGACGCGGCTCCAGCCATTGTCCAACAGGCTGCGTTCCGTTACGAGAGCCTGTCAGTTGCCTCTCCCGGCCCTGAAGAAACACTGTGGAACATAGGCGGCGTACTGAACGTCACGTTGGCGTTGGACCCGGGCCTGCAAACCGGGCACCAGGTGCGCGTGTATTTCGACGGCGGCGCGCCGAAGATTGTGGCGGGTCAGAATTTCCAGCTCGAGGAAGTGCATCGGGGCGTACACAACATTCAGGTGGAAGTCATCGACAACACGGGCAAGCTGATGATTCGCAGCGTTCCCAATCGGTTCTACGTGCAGCAGAACACGATAAACGTGTCGGGCGGAACATAGGCGGCGATAAAGCGCCGCAGCGTTCCGGCGACGATGGAACGTTCGATCGAAAGTCCCAACAAATTCTCGACAGTCTGAGTTCAGGCGTCATCCTGCTCGATAGCAGCATGCTTATCGTCGGACTCAACCCGGCAGCAGAGAACATCCTCGGAATTAGTGCGCGGCGCGCCATCGGTGAGCCGGTATTACGGCTACTCGACGATGAGCCGGAGTTGCGGGATATCTTAAGCCGCGTCAGCAAGACGGGCGATCATTACGCCAACGAAATGCGGCTTGCTCCGACCGAGGTACATGCCGAAGAACGAATCGTCGACTGTCGCGTATCGCCCATTGATTGTGACGAAGCAGCTTTAATCGTCGAAATTACGGACGTAACGCGGCGCGCGAGAATCAGTCGCGAGAATGCATTACTGATACAACATGGCGCTGGACGACAAATGATTCGCCAGCTCGCGCATGAGATCAAGAATCCACTCGGCGGCATACGCGGCGCGGCACAATTACTCGAGCGTCAGCTCGACGATGATGAGCTGCGTGAGTATACCGACGTGGTGATCAGCGAAACCGATCGCCTGGTCAGTCTCGTCGACACCTTGCTAGGGCCGGGGGGGCCACCGAATAAAGCGCCGGTCAACGTGCACGAGCTGCTCGAGTATGTGGTACGAATTATTGAGGCCGAAAACAAGCCGACACTGAAAATCAAGCGAGACTATGATCCCGGCCTGCCATTGATAGATCTCGACCGCGATCACATAGTGCAAGCGTTTCTGAACCTGGTTCGCAACGCGGCGACTGCGCTTGAGGGGCAGGGAGTAATTACACTGCGCAGTCGCGCAGTCCTGAATTACACGATTGGTGACACACGACATCGGGTGATCGCGTCGATAGAGATTGAAGACGATGGCCCGGGTATTCCCGACGATCTGCAAGACTCGATTTTCTATCCCTTGGTGACGAGCCGGCCGGATGGCACGGGCCTTGGGTTGCCAGCAGCGCAGGAATTGTTGAGTCGGCACGGCGGACTCATCGAGTTTGAGAGCCGCCCGGGGCGAACCGTGTTTCTGGTGCGTATACCGCTTGATCAGGCGCAATCGACATGACGAGCGAGCCGCTGAACGTGTGGGTAGTTGAT